>NZ_MAYF01000224.1 GCF_001684955.1 Chryseobacterium contaminans
CTTCTACCACCTAAATACATGGTTATTAATCAAGTAAAGTTAACAAAAAAGTTTTACAGAAATTTAATTAAAAATTATTCTGGAATTTATTTTTTTATTTCAAAAAGTATTGTACCTTTGCAACCGCAAAAACGAAATAAAATTCGTTATTGATGACCTTTAATCGGGGCGTAGCGTAGTCCGGTCATCGCGCCTGGTTTGGGACCAGGAGGTCGCAGGTTCGAATCCTGCCGCCCCGACTTTTTCAGAATTAAGGGTGCGTAGCTCAGCTGGATAGAGCATCTGCCTTCTAAGCAGACGGTCAAAGGTTCGAATCCTTTCGCGCTCACAAAAAACTCACTTTCTATTTGAGTTTATATATTTTAATTTTTGAGAGTATTTTGCTTTTTAAAATTAGAGTAATGAAGTAAAATTCATTAAGGATGACCTCTCGGGGCGTAGCGTAGTCCGGTCATCGCGCCTGGTTTGGGACCAGGAGGTCGCAGGTTCGAATCCTGCCGCCCCGACTTTTTTCAAAATTTTAAGGGTGCGTAGCTCAGCTGGATAGAGCATCTGCCTTCTAAGCAGACGGTCAAAGGTTCGAATCCTTTCGCGCTCACAAAAAACCTCATCATTTTATGGTGAGGTTTTTTGTTTTATATTAGTCTGATGTGTTACTGCTATGTTCTTTATTCTGAATCTCTTGATAAATATTATATTGGACATTCCTGTGAAAACCTACAAGAAAGGCTCAGAAAACATCTTGCAAATCATAAAGGCTTCACCTCAAAAACTAAAGATTGGATTATTGTTTATTATGAAGGCTTTAATGCTAAAGTTGAGGCCTATAAAAGAGAACGTGAAATAAAAGGTTGGAAAAGTAAAATTAAAATCCAGGAACTAATTAGTAGTCTTAACAAGATAGAGCATCCCGATTTGTAATCGGGACGGTCAAAGGTTCGAATCCTTTCGCGCTCACAAAAAACTCATCATTTTATGGTGAGGTTTTTTGTTTTATATTAGTCTCATGTGTTACTGCTATATTATTTATTCTGAATCTCTTGATAAATATTATATTGGACATTCCTGTGAAAACCTACAAGAAAGACTCAGAAAACATCTTGCAAATCATAAAGGCTTCACCTCAAAAACTAAAGATTGGATTATTGTTTATTATGAAAGCTTTAATGATAAAGTTGAGGCCTATAAAAGAGAGCGTGAAATAAAAGGTTGGAAAAGTAAAATTAAAATCCAAGAACTCATTAGTAGTCTTAACAAGATAGAGCATCCCGATTTGTAATCGGGACGGTCAAAGGTTCGAATCCTTTCGCGCTCACAAAAAACTCATCATTTTATGGTGAGGTTTTTTGTTTTATATTAGTCTCATGTGTTACTGCTATATTATTTATTCTGAATCTCTTGATAAATATTATATTGGACATTCCTGTGAAAACCTACAAGAAAGACTCAGAAAACATCTTGCAAATCATAAAGGCTTCACCTCAAAAACTAAAGATTGGATTATTGTTTATTATGAAGGCTTTAATGCTAAAGTTGAGGCCTATAAAAGAGAACGTGAAATAAAAGGTTGGAAAAGTAAAATTAAAATCCAAGAACTCATTAGTAGTCTTAACAAGATAGAGCATCCCGATTTGTAATCGGGACGGTCAAAGGTTCGAATCCTTTCGCGCTCACAAAAAACCTCATCATTTTATGGTGAGGTTTTTTGTTGTTATAATCGTTTTAAATATGAAACTTATACCCGCAAAGATAGAACATATCGGTTTTAATCAGGGCAGTCAAAGACTCAGAGCTTTTCATACTCATAAAGCCTCATAGTTCTATAAAAAAGGGAGGCTGAAATCTTTCAATCCATAATACAGCGCAATCTATACTAAACAGCCGCGTTGAGTTTAGCCACAAATTTTTCAAACTTCCTATCTGTATTTCGCAGAACCGGACCATGACCGAAGCAGATAACGGAGGGGTTTAACTCTGCTAGCTTCTTGAGCGATTTGATATTGCGCTGCTGATCCGAAGTGAACATATTTGGTGGAAGTCGCAGGCCAGTTATTGTAGTAAACACATTCATATTGGTTGCTGCATCTCCGATGATGAGCACACCATCGCGCTCACGAAACAAAGAAATATGCCCTGCCGAATGTCCGGGAGTCTCTATTACCCGAAAGTTTCCAATCATATCATTTTCAACAACTGTTTGATCAACCTTATGTCCCTGACCTGCCCAGTACTTTTGCTGAAGCATTGCCACCCAGTGATCCGGAGTTGGATAGTCGTTGGTTACCATACCCGTTTCGGTCCTAAAAACTTCGTTGGGATGACAGAGTAAGGGAATATCGAATTCAGCACATATCTGATCGCTACAACCCTGATGGTCTGCATGCGCATGCGTCAGGACATGTTGATGAACAGCAATTTTCTGGATAACTTTCTTTATCGTGGTATATGAGCTCCTTATTCCGCAATCCACCAATACACCTTCAATAATATAACAGTTGATACTGTTTCGCGGCATTAGTGAAACCTGGAATACTTCGGTAGTAATTTGACGTAACATATTTTTTTGTGCAAATCTACATCGCTGATCAAGACTGCATGAGGACATTTGTCCTATAATACATTGGGTCTATGTATTTGCGCTTTCGCTCTTGTAAGGGATCGCTGTGTTATTCCAAGGTATGATGCCAGATCCTGAGTCGTTATGCGCCGGACGAGCATCGGTTCGTTAGCCAGAACATGAAGGTATTTATCCACAGCTGACCTGTTATTGTAATTCAGCAGATAAAGTTCCTTTTGTTTATACTCCTGCTCCATCACCAATTTTATCACTCCATTCCAGGCAATAACCTGACCAATCAGATACTGATAATCCGGGTAGCTTATCCTATAAATCAGGCTATCTTCTATTGCTCTGATATTTCTTCTTGATTTTTCCTGCGCCACAAACTCCGGAAACGAGGTCGCAAATTCATTTTCAAACTTGAAGCAGGTTATATTTTCCTTTCCTTCTTTATCAATAGCATATGCCTTTACAACACCAGTGGCAATAAATCCAATATAACGACAGGTTTCATCTTCACGAATAAAAAAATCACCTTTTTTTAAGCTGACAGGTTTGAAAAACTGTGCTGAAAAGCTAATCTCTTCGGCTGACAGGCCTCCCGTTGAGGATAGGTAATTTTCAAATACATCAGTCATTTCGTAATTTTTTTGTCCTTTCATTTTTCTTAACTGTCTATGGACTGTATCTCAAATCCAGCATCCAAATCTAACAATTATTATACATTCAAAAAAGTTCATCATAACAATTTAAACGTTTGAATAGTTGTCATACCAATCAAATTATTATAATTTTGCTTTCTCTATTTATAATTCAATGAAAAATTTCAAGTTCATTATCGCAAGCTGTGCCTTTGCTTTGACTTTGTCATGTAAAACAGTAGCTCCGGCCACAAAGATCTCTACTCAAGATGTACCTTATCAAAATCTTGGACGTGACGGAAAAATTTATGCGGCATTTTATCAGCAAAGAGCAGCAGAATATGAAGCGCTTTGCCTGCAGGCTTACAATATTGCAAAACTTCGTCTGGATGAAGCTTTAGCCCAAAAATCGGATAAACCTTTAGCCATTGTTTCGGATATTGATGAGACCTTCCTGGATAATTCCTATTATGCTGTTGAACGTTCAAAAATGGGAAAAGATTATGATCAGAAAACATGGGAAGAATGGACTGCCAAAGGCATTGCAACTCCACTTACGGGTTCTCAGGCATTCTATCAGTATGCAGCGAGTAAAGGTGTACAGGTATTTTATGTGACCAACCGTGTAGAACAGGAGCGTGCAGGAACTTTAAAAAACCTGAAAAAATATAATTTTCCGCTTCAAAATGATGCCAACCTTATTCTTCGAACTAAAGAAAGCAGTAAGGAAAACAGGCGACTGGATATTGCCAAAAATTATAATATTGTTTTATTACTAGGTGATAACCTTGCGGATTTCTCCAATCTATTTGATAAAAAAACAGAAACAGAAAGATCTGCAGCAGTGAAAAGTGCAGCCAATGAGTTTGGTAAGAAGTTCATTATCATTCCTAACGTTGGATATGGAGACTGGGAATCTTCGTTTTACCAATATAAATATGATTATACTCATCAGCAGAAAGATTCACTGATGTATAATGCAGTAAAGGCTAATCCTTAAGAAAAGCATTAGTAAATATAAATGGCCAACCCTTACAATAAGATTGTGAGGTTTTTTGTTTATCACAGGTATTATTCCTGCCCAGGAATCCCTTTACATGTTATACGTTTCACAGCATGGAAACGACGTTTCACTGACTTATTTTGCGGAATCAGCTTAACTTTTGTCCTGATGAACCTCAATTCATGGTATTTTTACAGTATAAGCTTTTACCGGGAAGCCGTTATAAAGTTAGTTTTAATTATTATTTAAGGAAAACATTGATTAAGCATCAATAAAAATCTTTTTTGTGCAACTTATTCCTTGTGGCCATTTGTGGCTAACTATACACTTAATCATGTTTAGGTAGGGCTGGATGTTCCAGCCTTATTTTGTATTGTATATTTTGTAAAGCCCATGAATTTGAACAAAAAAACCGCTGTACTATGACAACGGTTTACTATTTCAAACAAAGATTTGTTATTTAAGCTTATAAGAACTTCCGTTCCACAAATAAGTTTTGGAAGAATGAGTTTTCTTCTCCCGATCTTTATCATCGGTTTCCATATCTTCTATTTTAAGAATAAAAGCATTGGGGATTCCTCCTTTATCATTAGGGAAAACATATTCTTCGCTGTGATAATATACTCCGGCATCTCCTACATTCATTAACTGTGGGAGGGCAATCAGCTTTTTATCCTTATAAAGAACATACTGGTCATACGTTGCAATACCACACGCTTCACCGGATACCATAGCTTTTAAGGTAAATTCTACATCCTGTAACTTATGGTTGCTTTCGATATTAAAAGAAGCTGTACTCAATTCTTCTCCGCTTCCGGTATCAAAGTAGATTTCTTCAATCAGTGTATTACCTTCCATTACTTTTATTCCGGCAATATTCTGTTTTATGATCTCATTCAGGGATTTATTTTTTCTATCTACTGTTTTTGAAAGCCCGAAAAGGAAATCATATCCATTTTTATTACGGTAACCTACACAAAGATTTCCACCCCAAATGTAGCCTTCACTCGTTACATCTCCTTTTTGATAAGAAATTTTATACCAGTTGGCCCTTCTTTCTCCCAGTTGCAAAACCGGCATTGTTTCTTCTTTTTGAAGGATCATAACCTGTTGATTACTCTGCAAAGAATCCATGATCTGAGCATTCACACTGGGTTCTTTCCTTACCCTTGTCCAATCTGTAAAGATCTTCTGATTTTTGTTTTCCGTAAAATTAAAAACACCGTCTGCATACACTTCATTTTCCTGAGCTGTAAAAAGTTGCAGCGTCAGTAAAAATAAAGCTGTCAATAAAGTTTTCATATTTGTTATTTCAGTTTTATTTTTCAAGCAATAGACTTACCCATTCTTCTCTCTGTAACTGTTTTTTCAGGGTAAGGCCACTTTCTTTGCATACTTCAAGAATATCGTCCACATCAAAGAAGCAAAGCCCTGAAAGCAATAGTTTTCCACCATTGTTCAATACAGTTACATAGGTTGGAATATCTGAAATCAGGATATTTCTGTTAATATTGGCTAAAATGATATCGAAATTTTCGTTTCCTAAATTTTCTGCTGTTCCTTGTTCAATATCTAATTCAACATTGTTTCTTACTGCATTTTCTTTTGAGTTTTCTACAGACCATTCGTCAATATCAATTGCTTTGGTATCTCCGGCTCCCTGCTGTTTTGCATAGATTGCCAATACGGAAGTTCCGCATCCCATATCCAGAACTTTCTTCCCATTGAAATCAATGTCCATCATCTGCTGGATCATCAAATGTGTTGTAGGGTGATGCCCTGTTCCAAATGACATTTTAGGCTGAATGATAATTTCATGCATTCCGGGTACAGATTCATGAAATTCTGCTCTGATCAGTACTTTATCATCAATGTTGATCGGTGAAAAGTTCTTTTCCCATTCTTCATTCCAGTTGATGTTTGGCATTTCTGCAAATGAATACTCAATTTTTACATTTTCATTTTCAAAGATCGGAAGGGCTTTCAACTGATCTTCATTAAATAAATCGGTCTGGATATATCCTAAAATTCCGTGAATTTCTTCTGTAAAGCTGTCAAAACCTATTTCAATAAGTTCTGCCATTAATATCTCGTTCCAAGGTTGCAATGGAGAAATCGTGAAATTGAATTCTAAATAATTTTGCATGTGAATAATTTGCTGCAAAAATACTAATGTTATTACGGTTAAAAAAATGGAAAGGATAAGTTTTGGGTAAAGCTGCCGGATTTTATGTTTTGTTGAATGAATAAAGCTGGTTTCTATTAAGTTTGATCTCCCACAGATTGCACTGATGACACAGATTTTTCAGGTTTTGGCTAAAGCCGTTGGAATGGTATCTTACAAAGAAAGCGGGCTAAAGCCCGCTTCTATTGAATTTTCACCTATAATTTAAAATTGAAATAGTCGTACTATGACAACTTTAAACATTGAACTTTAAACCTTAAACTATCTTATGGATTCGTAGAGAAAATAGAGCCATTAGCGATTAGCGCTCTTCTGTTCATTTTCAGGATATCTCTTACCCATTCTGCAAAATCTTCAGGTTGTAGAACTTTCTCAGGATTTCCGTCTGTAAGTCCGCCCTGGATGCTCATATCAGAAGCAATGGTACTTGGTGTTAAGGTAATCACACGGATGTTTTGTTTTCTCCATTCTGCCATCATCGACTGAGACAGAGAAACTACAGCAGCTTTGGAAGCCGCGTATGCTGACATATTCGGTCCGCCTTTTAATCCTGCAGTAGAAGCAACGTTTACAATATCTCCTTCTCCTTTAGCTTTCATAAATGGATGAACGGCTTTAGCGGCATAGTATACTCCAAATAAATTGGTTTTGATCACCTGCTCCCAGGTTTCAGAAGGCATTTCTTCAATCGTTCCGAAATCACCAATTCCTGCATTGTTCACTAAAATATCTACTCCGCCTAATTGTGTAGCTAAAGTTTCAATTCCTGCTTTTACAGCTGCTTCATCATCGATAGAGAATATCGCATATGCTGATTTTACTCCTAATTTCTGAATTTCTTCAACTGTATTTTTAAGATTTTCTTCGTTTCTTCCTGTAATGGCAACGTTCACTCCTTCATTGGCTAAAGCTAGTGCTACAGCCTTTCCTAGTCCTCTTCCGCCACCGGTTACAATGGCATTTTTTCCGTTTATATTCATAGTGTAATACTTTTCGTAGGACAAAGTTACGAAAGAACATTTTTATGGAATGGAAAGAAAGGATATTTAATAGTTTTTTAATGGTTTTCATTAAACCACAAAAAGCACAAGTTTTTATGCAGACTGTTGAAAAGAACACTTAAGCTTTATGAATATCGTAAGATTTCATTTATGTGGCTTTTACGCAACTTTTAAATATTCTAAAACATTAAAAATAATCTTTTGTGACTTTTGTTGCTCATCCTTTTCAACTTCAGCAAAAATAAAACCGGCTCGTGATGAACCGGTTTATACATGTAAAAAAGTATAGTAAAAAATGAAAAGCTTAAGGAATCTGGATGGCGTTCTGTACTTCAAATTCTTCAGAAGCTGAGAACTGATTTCCGTACATATCTACAGCCCTAACTTCAACTTTATGTTTTCCTAAGGTAAGTTTTTTAGGGAAATCTGCTTCCCAGATATGTTTTGATAATTCAGGGTTGGATGGTCTTCTCCCCTGTAGAATTTTCTCTGTGGTATCCCATTTGAAAACGGAAAGGGCAAAGTTTGGATCTATGGTTTCATCATATTCCATTTCTTCCCATTTCCCATTGTCTATTCTATACTCCACTTTGTCTTTTTTGCTTCCCATGAAGAAATTGGCCAAGACTTTTGCAGAGGTTTTGGATGGGAACGGAATTACTTTTGGGACATATAGTTTGATCTGATAATCTTCGGGTTTTCCGGCCGTTTTATACTTTACTTTGTATTGGTTATTGGTAAAGCTGATAAAAGAATATCCTTTTGCTGTTCCGTCTCTCATGGTGGAAGTTGGGAGCCCTGCTTCATCAGCTGTTCCGGAGTACCAGTCTCCGCAAGTGGTTCCTACGTTGTATTCATGCAATTCTTTAATGCCATTCCAGCCTGCTTTTTTTCCATAAAAAATCTGCTGTTGAATATGAGTATGCGCTGATAGAAGCAATACATTCTGGAAAGGATTCAGAAAATCGAATAATTTCTGACGGTCTGCATTCCTGAAGCTGTCTTCATTGTTGTGCTCCAACGGAATATGGAAAGATACCACGATCAGTTTATTTTTATCAACCAATTTCAAATCGTTTTCAATGAACTGAAGCTGATCTTCACGGAAACCGCCCCAATACCCTTTTCCGTCTCTTGGATCGGGATAAAGAATATCATCAAGGATAATAAAGTGTACATTTCCGTAGTTGAAGGAATAATTGGCAGGGCCAAAATTAGATTCAAAGGTTTCGTCTGAAAGCTTATCGTCTTTGGCATCGTAATTCATGTCATGATTTCCCATTACATTATACCAAGGTAATCCTATTTCCTTCATTACATCAGCGTAAGGTTTCTGCAAACTCAGGTTATCTCCTACCAAATCTCCCAGGCTTATTCCCAACACCGCATTTTTCTTAGTATTTTTCACTTCATTGACAATTCCTCTTTTGAAGTAATCCAGCTCTTTCTCTGTATAAGGCTGCGGATCTCCGAAAACCAGGATATCAAAGTTTTTGTTTTCATTCTGCCTGTAAAGTGGGAAGTTCAATTCTTTTGGCAGCTCACCTGTTGGAGCCACACCTTTATATTTAAAATCAGCCGGAGAACCTTTTGGTTTATGATGGTAATAAAACTGTGGCAGGTTATTGCTGTTTAAAGCCGTTTGGAAACCTGATGGTTTGATGACAAAAATGGTCTGGTCTTCCTGAACCGGAAGGCTGTAACGCCCGTTTTTATCCGTTAATACTACCTGAACACCATTGGAAACCGCTACTCCTTCAATTCCTTTTTCACGGTTTTCTTTTTTTTGGTTTTTGTTGCTGTCTTCATATACATATCCTGAAACAGAAGACTGGGAAAAAGCCATTGCCGACACAAGCATACATGACATTAAAAGTTTTATATTGATATTCATTTTTTATTTTTTTCTTGATTATACTTATTTATTCCACCATACTTGTATATTGATATCATCACCGCCCATCTGCTGAACCGCTGCCTGATAGTTTTCTTTATTCAGTACTCTTGTATTGGTTGGATACATTAATCTCTGAGGTAGTTTTCCATCATTTAAAAGTCCGCCATTGTTAGGAAGCTCCGGGAAACCTGTTCTTCTCTTTTCAAACCATTGCTGCTGATCTACAAAGAATAAGGCAATATATTTCTGAAGCATAATTTTTTTCATATCTCCGGTTCCAAATGCTACTGCCGGATTATCAAAATAGTTGGCAGGAACTATCGCTCCCCATTGTTCAATAGATGCCTTTACTCCATTTTCATAATAGTTTTTCGCACTTCCCTGGATAATTCCTTTGAATGCCAGCTCAGCTAAGGTAAACTGAAGCTCAGCATATGGATAGACGAAAATTTTCAAAGGTGCTTTTGCCAGGTTCTGATTAAGATTGGATGGCTGATAATTAAACACTGTTCCAAATTTATATCCTGATGGGGCTCCTATATATCCTATATTAGCATTTGTTTTGATATCTTTTGCCTGAGAGAAAAACATGGCCATACGCGGATCGTTATTGGCTTTCAGGGTTTCTACAAAGAATTCTGAAGCGGCTCTTCCAGTAGTAAAGTCCTGGGCTCTTGCAATAGGAGTCATTAGCGGGAAAATTCCTGTGATGTCTACTTTCACACCATCTGCATTACTTTGAAAGACAGGATATGTTGTAGGGTTATTTACAATCTCCTGGATTCTTTCTTTAACATTTACTTCTCCATCTTTATTTAAAATCCTTGTCAGTAATCTCAGAGAAAGAGAATTACAGAATTTTTTCCAGCCGAGGATTCCATTGGCAGCATCAGAATCTGCTTTAAAAAACAAATCTCCTCCTGTAAGTGCTTTATTATTCACAAAAAGAGAGTTTGCTGTTTTTAAATCATCCAATAATTTAATATAAATATCTTTTTGCCTGTCAAATTTTGGATACATGATCTTATCGTCTAATTGTGAAGCTTCAGAAAACGGAACATCTCCATAAGTGTCGGTAAGATTGGAATAGATCCATGCATTCAGAACCATTGAAATAGCCTGATAGTTTTTATCGCCTTCAGAAATGGCAGCTTTCTTAAGATCATCTACCTGTTTTAACCATCGGTAAGAGTTATCCCAGAAACCGTTTCCTGTTTTTTCTGTTAAATAATAACGGCTTAATGAATTTCCTTCGTTGGGAAAATCCAGAGACACCTGCATTAGATCAAAATTAAGGTCGTTAGCTCTGTTATACCCTACAGCAGACATATTGTACTGGATAGGAACCAACAAGGCACTGGCAACAGGTACATTGATCCTACTGGTATCTTTATTGATCTCATCAAGACTTCTGTCACATGAAACAGTACTGCTCACAAGGGCAAGGAATGAAGATATATAGATTAACTTTTTCATTTTTTCTTATTTTAAAATTTAACATTTAACTGGAATCCTATTGTTCTTGCCTGAGGTAGCTGCCCCACCTCAACTCCCGGTGTAATGGTAGAATCATCCAACGTAGCTGCTTCCGGATCAAATAGTGGGAACTTCGTCCACATCCAGAGGTTTCTTCCGAATACCGCAAGTGTGATATCGGTAAGCTTTAAAGGCTCAACAATTGATTTCGGGAATGAATAAGAGATTCTGGCATCTCTCAGCTTAAGGAACGAGGTATCAAATGAGTTGGTTTCTACGTTTGCTCTTCTATAGTAATCCCCATAATAGGTAGAAACCGGAATGCCTTTGGTATTGGGAGAAAAAGTTCCGTCTGGATTTTGAACAACTCCCTGCCCAACAATTAATCCTCCAGGGTTATCTCTTCCCACAAGGGTATGGGTAAGTTTCCCCTGTTCAGACATTTTGTGATGCGACTGTGAGTAAGCTATTCCTTTGTATTGGCCGTCAAATGAGAAACTCACTGTAATATTTTTATATCTGAATTCATTCTGAAGACCTGCTCTCCACTTCGGATAAGCATTTCCTATTTTTTTCATTTCTGTTGACTTGGCTGTTAAACCGTCTTTAGCGTCATAGATTACCTGTCCGTCTGGTGAATACAACAACCCCGCTCCGTATATATCTCCCAAAGAACCTCCTACTACAGCATCATAAAATACTACTCCACCTACACTTGCCATGGTATAAGGTTTCCCCTGATATTCTTCAGGAAGAGAAAGTATCTTGTTCCTGTTCATAGACCAGTTGGCATTTACACTCCATGAGAAGTTTTTATTTTTGATAGGATAAGCATTTAAAGTCATTTCAATCCCTCTGTTTCTCAATTCACCGGCATTGATGATTCTCTTGTTATATCCTGTTTCAAGCAGCATCGGAATAATAATAGACTGATCTTTGGAATTATTCTGATAGGCTGTAAAGTTGAAAGTTAATCTGTTTTTAAGAAGCGTAAAATCCATCCCTCCTTCAATATTGGTGATCATTTCCGGCTTCAGGTTTGGATTTGGATACAATAACGGTGATTCTACTGAACCTACGAAACCACTGTTTTCATAATACTTGTCAAGCATATAGGTATAGGTATCATTTCCTACTTTAGACCATGATAACCTCAGCTTCCAGAAATTTAAATTATCTGATTTCAATTTAAAGATATCTGAAAGGATAAAGGATGATGATACAGACGGGTAAAAATAAGACCTGTTATGGGCAGGAAGTGTACTGCTCCAGTCATTTCTTGCGGTTACATCCAGGAAGATCATATCTTTATAACTGAAATTGGCCAGTGCATATACACTGTTTACCTGATTATCATTGGGTTTTGGCAGCTTATATTCTACCTGCGTGGCATTGGAAAGCTGATATAAGCCAGCTTTATTAAGTCCGTTTCCTCTGTAATCATTCATGATATATTCATGATACCTGATGTTTCCTCCGGCTGAAGCGGTTAATCCGATATTTCCGAATTTATTTTTATAAGTGAATAAAACATCATTATTCAGATCCATATACCTGATGTACTGTTCTCTGTAATAGCCTTTTGCGTAATTAGCTGAGCTCCATGGCCTTCTTTGCGTACGGAACTCATTGTTCCATTCTAACCCTGTTTTATAAGCTACATCAAAGTTTTTGGCTATCTGGTAACTGATATTGATATTTCCTGTAATTGTTTTTTTATTGGTTCCGTTCAGGTTTTCATAGGCAATCAGGTAAGGATTGTCAATATAAGAACTGAACGGGTGAATCTGATCTACCTGCTCCTGCCCTTTCTTC
The DNA here is from genome assembly GCF_001684955.1 of Chryseobacterium contaminans. GTDB lineage: Bacteria > Bacteroidota > Bacteroidia > Flavobacteriales > Weeksellaceae > Chryseobacterium > Chryseobacterium contaminans. The sequence continues at coordinate 12,579 of NZ_MAYF01000224.1, forward strand.
CAGATAGGTCTGTACCACGCTAGATCTACGTTGGGATTCTGGAAAATCATGAAATAGGAAATGGATTGATTGTTATAACCTGTTGCCGGAAGATTATCACTTTTGGTCTGGCTAAAGTTAATCTTAGTCCCTATTTTCAATCTACTGTTCAGCTTATGATCTAAGGATAATGCAGCATTGAATCTATTTAAGCCTGTATTGGGCATCATCCATTCATTTTTCAGGTAGCTCAGTGATGTTCTGAAAGCAGTAGTTTCATTAGAGTGCTCCACAGACAAGCTGTTTGAATAATTGGAACCTACCTGCCAGAAGTCTTTGATATTGTTTTTATAAGGTCTCCAAAGCTGTCTTTCCAGACTTTGTCCTTCTATATTAGGATCGTATTGGAAGTAATACTGACCGTCAAATTTCGGCCCGAAGGCACTACTTGTTGAACCCGTGTTTATTCCATCAACAGATGCGCCATAAGAGTAATAATAGTTTCCGTTTTTATCTTTCTGCTGAGTTCCCTGTCCGTATTCATATTGATAATCCGGCCATTTCAGTACAGAGTCATAGCTTGAATAAGAATTAAAAGCAATCTGAACTCTTCCTTTTCTGCTTTTCCCGGATTTGGTGGTAATCATAATAGCTCCTCTTGAACCTCTGGATCCATATAATGCGGATGCAGTAGGCCCTTTAAGGATAGAAATGGATTCAATATCATCAGGATTGATGCTGTTGAAACTATCTCCGTAATCAATAGGTAAATCACCTCCTGAACCTGCTCCATAAGCAGCTGTTCCGGTTCCTGTTTTTTTTCCACTCAAAGGAACGCCATCCACAACAATCAAAGCATCATTATTTCCCATATTCATAGAGATGTCTCCACGAAGTGTGATACGGCTTGTACCTAAAGGTCCTGCTCCGGCAGTCTGAATCTTTAATCCGGCCACTTTACCTTCTAAAGCCTGTGCCCAGTTGTTATTCTGGGTTTTCAGAATTTCTTCGGAGCTAACAGTTTGGGTAGAATACCCTAAAGACTTATCATGTCTTTTGATTCCCAAAGCAGTCACTACTACTTCGTCAAGTCCTTTTATAGTATCTTTTTTAGCTTTTTGCTGAGCCGTCAGGCTGGCGCTGAATAGTCCTAACAGCGACAAAACCAACAACTTTTGTGTCTCTTTACGCATATCCTTTTTGTTTGCGCAAAATTAGAGCGACATTATGAGTATGATTTTAACAAGCTTTTAACGTTTATTAAATATTTATTGAATAATATATTAAGTATTTATTAATAACATCATACAAAGATCTAATTAACAAATACTTATAGGATTAAAAATTTTTAACATTATTTTCAGGTTCTTTTTATTTGTGTATCTTTATTGTCTTTCCCTGAGATAATAATAGAAAATTTCAGGAAAACACTTTGCTTAGCTTGTGAAGATTGAAAAGATTTCCTTAGCGGAGCGGAGTGCCCTTGCGAACGCAAATAAGCCTATGAAAATATAGTTTTGCGTTCTCTGCGTTTACAAAAGATTCTTTTTTTTCCAGTAATGCACAAATAATTATTGATTCCGTTTCAGAATTTTATAAAAACAAAAGCCTGCCCTTATAAGGACAGACTTGGGAAAATTATTGGTTGTTATTTGCTTATTTATTTTTCAGCTGCTCAGGAATGTTTGTGGTTACAAATCCAATTCCTTGTTTTTTTAATTCATCGTATACTGCAACATCATTTACCGTCCATGAATTGGTAATAAGTCCTAAAGCCTTTGCTTCAGCAATCCATGTTGGGTTTTTCTGGAAAACACTGTAATGGTAATCCATTCCATCCAATCCTTCTTTTTTGATCTGCTCCGGTGATAATTCTCCATTCAGATACTGAACTTTAAATGATGGGGCCAGCTTTTTAATCTCTTTGCAGATATTCAGGCTGAAAGAAATGAATTCGCTTTGGGATTCCAGTTTCATATCCTTAATCATTTTGATCGTCTTTCGAGTGATCTCATTTTCGATCTCAGGAGTTTTTGCAGGTTTGATCTCTACAATCAGTTTTACGGAGCTATCTTTTTTCCCTTGTTTTAAATACTCTTTTAAAGTAGGAAATTTCTCTCCGTTTGATAGTTTCAAAGATTCCAATTCTTTGAATGAGGTTTCGGAGATTTCCATTTTACCATGGTGTTCATCGTGATTAATGACCAATACGCCGTCTTTTGTCATTCTTACGTCAAATTCAGAACCGTAAACTTTTAATTTCTGGGCATTTTCTAATGATGCAATGGAGTTTTCGGTTGTTGGAGGCTGAGCCTGGAAATATCCTCTATGGGCAATGATCTGGGTTTGTGCTTTCATCAAAACTGTACTTAAAACTGCTAACCCTAAGATAAAATTTTTCATAATATAATTTAGATAATTAAGACAAAGTCCTGTAACTTTTGATAAAGGTAGGTATTATAGGACTTATTGTGAAATATAAAACCACAAAAGAAAGATTCCGCTACAGTATTCAGAATACTTTTCCTTAAGAATCTTATCTTTTGTGGCTGCTAACTATAACTATTGATTAAAAACTGTACTTCGCACCAATCTGAATTTGGTATGGATTTCCTGATAAAGGTGCTAAACCGTTACCACTGATGTTTTTCGTATACTGAAACTGTTTTGTAACAGGATCAAAACTTTTAATCTTATACATAGAAGTATTTCCATATGATTCGTTTACTCCCCATTCTTTATTAAGCAGGTTCGCCACATTGAAAATATCTACGGAAAGTTCAAATGCACCAATTTTATCAAATTTTATTTTCTTGGCGATACGTAAATCCCAAACTCCATAGAATCCGTTCTTCCCTCCGTTACGTTCTGCAATTTTTCCGTTGTATTCGTTCACATAATCTTTCAATGCTTTTCCTACATTGGGATCATCCAGGATAGATTGAGCTATATTAGGGAAAATATAAGCAAGGTCATTGCTATCTACAAAATCACCATTAATATTTCCTCCTGCCGTCATAGAAAAACGGGTTCCTCCAATTCCTGAATATCTGATTCCTAGTGTAAACCCGGCAATCGTTGGTGAATTACCATAAATAACCACTTTATTACGGAACTGGTTGTCTGAATAAGTCATCCTCAAATCTCTCGGATCTCCCTGAACCATTGTAGATAATGTTGCAGAATTCGCTACATTTCCGTTGTATGAGGTGTTATCTTTAATATCAGACCAGGTATAACTTGCCGTGATTTCCCCGTCTTTCCAGTAACGGTAGCTGGTATCCACTACCAATGAAAACTGGTTTACTTTACCATCACTTACCAGTTCCAGCACTCTTCCGAAATTGTTATTGATTCTTCCCTTTTTCCAGTCGATTTTTGCCCCGTCTATTGCTGAAGTAGGAACAAATACGCCTCTTCCACCTTCATTATCCAATGTAAAGAACGGGTTAGCCACCATATTTCTGTCGTAGTAATAGTAGTTATTTCTACCTAAAGCCATATAAGCTGCCAATCCTACTCTGAATCTGTCATTAAAGAAGTGTGTATAAGAAATATTCGCTTTGTAAACGATTGGAATCTTAGCATCTTTGCCGGTATAATTAATTGTAGGAATCTGTTCTTTAGCAAGTGTAGGAACTGTACCGTAATTATTTCTGTAACTGTTGAAATCCGGTGTTAGGCCAACTGTTGCAGGATCTACATCTACTGTAGCCAAATGCTTTCCATCAAACACCAGATTGTTGATGATCATATAATTGTTGATATCCGAAGAGAATATCCCTGCCCCAAACTTCAGGAAGTCTTTATTCTGCTCGTTGATATTCCATTCAAACTGGAATCTCGGCTGGATTACGAAAGATTTGATCTTATTATCCGTTCTGATGCCCATTTCATCAAGTAATTTCTGATTGAGTTCTGCTTTTGGATAACCACCATAATCTAACCTCAAACCAGCCATCAAATCCAATCCTTTTGCAATTTTAGTCTGGAACTGTCCGTAAATACCAATATTCCAGATATTAGATCTTACTGACGGATCATCCATTAAAGGAACTTCCCTGTAAAATCTGTAAGGGGTAAGATTATTAAAATTATCCAGGCTGCTCAGCTTTTTTACAGGATCTTCTTTGAAGTGAAACCTTCCGTTTACTTCGCTTCCGTAAACCGATTTTGAAGTGGTATACATTAAATCTGCACCGAAAGTATATTTTACCTTATCTGTGTTGTAATACAGGTTATCTACAATCTGGAATACATTATTTCTAAAGCTTTCCTGAGCGAAACGGTGTCCTCCGATCTGAATATTCGTAGAACCGGCACTTGACGCTACTCCTTCCACAATAGCTCTGGGTACAGGTCTACCCAGTTCATCATTCTGATAACTATCCTGGAAAGTATATAAGTACTGGGCTTTTAACTCATTGGTTACATTAGACTTCAGATTTGATCTTAATGTTAATAATAAACTATTGTCAAGGTTTTTATCATTTCCGTAAGATTCAAAAAAATTGATATTGGTATTATCACCAAGCCCATTTTTATTAAGATCGTAGGTGAAGTTGTTTCTTAGTGTCAATAAATGTTTCTCATTGATCTGCCAGTCTAAACGTAAAAATGCAGCATCAGAATTTCTTACTTTATCAAAGCTACCGAATTGAGGGGTATTTCCTACTCCATACTTGGCTCTTGCAATATCTAAAAACTTATTAAGTGTTTCTGTAGTGGTATTAAATCTTTTCTCATCATCTTTGGACCTGATATCAGCAATAATCAATGGTCTTGAATCCAACTGGTGATCCCATGCTACGAAGAAATGAAGTTTATTTTTAATAATTGGTCCTCCCAAAGAGAATCCGAACTGAGAAGTAGAGAAATCATTCTGCCTTTTGTTTCCTCTGATATCGTAGGGACTGGAAAGCCAGTTAGCCCTTAAATATTCCCATGCACTTCCTGAAAATTTATTGGTACCGGATTTAGTAACGGCGCTTACGGTTCCACCACCACTTCTTCCCAGTGTTACATCATATTGGTTGGTGGTAATCTTAAATTCACGTACAGCCTCAATTGAAATAGAGAAAGGGGCACCGCTTCGGCTGGTAGTAGCTCCCGCAGAAGTTGGGTTTTTAGCCGTCATCCCATCAATGGTAAAGTTCGTAGAAGAACCTAGCTGTCCGGAAAGGTTTCCTCCTTTTCCGCTTAAAGGTGACAGTTCTGTAAGATTGTTAAAGTTTCTCCCATTCACCGGAAGTATTCCGATATTTTTGGCAGAGATGGCTGTAGCAGCTCCCAGGTTTCCGATTTTGTTCTTAAGATTTCCGGTAATTTTTACTTCTTCAATATGCTTTTCACCTCCCAAATCCATATTAACCGTTACCTGATCTCCGAAGTTTACGTTGTAGCCTTCTCTTTTATCATCATTTACAATCACCGTATAAGGCCCTCCTAAAGGAATTTCTTTAAAGATATACTCTCCTTTTGAGTTCGTTTCTGTTTCCGTTCTGAATCCCGTAGACTCATTAATAATGGTAACTTTCACTTTTTCCTGAGCCGTACTTCCCGGCCCGGTTACTTTTCCTGTGATGGAAGCCTGCGTAGTCTGTGCATATGCTATAGTCCCAAACCCTAAAAACAATAACCCCAGTACAATCTTTACTTTTCTCATGTCTTCAAATTAGATGTGCAAAGGTATTTTGACTTTGATAGGCATCTGTTTAAGGGAGTTTTAACATTTTTTTAATTAAATTGAAACGATATATTAAATTAATCTAAACATATGTTTTATTTTCTACAGGGTCAGTGCTTTGAAGCATATTACAGATTATTAATTTTCCTGTAATATTTAATTCTCTTATTTTTTAAATGGAATTACTTTAGTTATTTTTGCTCAAAAGATATAAACCTGATGTCTGAAAACATTCAACAAAAAATAGAACAGCTCCGTAAAGAGCTGCACCAGCATAACGAAAACTATTACCTTCTGGACACTCCTACCATTACAGATTATGAATTTGATATGTTACTGGAGGAACTTCAGGACCTTGAAGCCAAACATCCTGAGTTTTATGATGAGAACTCTCCTACCATGCGTGTAGGTGGTGGTATTACCAAGGTATTTCCAACCATTCAGCATAAGTTTAGAATGTATTCCCTGGATAATTCCTATGATTTTGATGATCTGGAAGACTGGGAGAAAAGAATTATCAAAACGATTGATGAACCTGTAGAATTTGTAGCTGAATTGAAATATGACGGGGCTTCAATTTCTATTCTTTATGAAAACGGAAAGCTTACACAGGCTGTAACCCGTGGTGACGGTTTCCAGGGAGATGAAATTACTCCGAATGTTCGTACAATTTCAGATATTCCGTTAACGTTAAAAGGTGATTTTCCTTCACAATTTTTCATGCGAGGTGAGATTTATTTAACAAGAAAAAACTTTGATAAGATCAACAAACTTCGTGAAGAGGAAGGTCTGGACCCGTTCATGAATCCAAGAAATACAGCGAGTGGAAGTTTAAAAATGCAGGACAGTGCTGAGGTAAGAAAACGCGGCCTTTCTTCTGTATTATACCAATTCATTTCTGATGAAATTCCTGCAGAGACTCATTGGGAACTGCTTCAGAAAGCACAAAGCTGGGGATTCAAAACATCCCAGCAGGCAAAACTTTGCAAAACGCTGGATGAGGTAAAGGAATTCATTACCTTCTGGGATATTGAACGTCATAACTTACCTTTTGAAATTGATGGAATTGTATTAAAAGTAAATTCTTTACAACAGCAAAGACAGCTTGGCTATACGGCTAAATCTCCACGTTGGGCAATGGCCTATAAGTTTAAAGCAGAAAAGGTAGAAACTGAACTTCAAAGTGTTTCTTATCAGGTAGGAAGAACGGGAGCCATTACTCCTGTTGCTAATCTGAAACCTGTTTTATTGGCCGGAACCATTGTTAAAAGAGCTTCGCTGCATAATGAAGATATCATCAAAAAGCTTGACCTTCATGAAAATGATTTCGTATACGTAGAAAAAGGAGGAGAAATCATTCCAAAGATTGTTGGGGTGAATACGGAGAAAAGAACTGAAGAAAGCAAGGAAATAGAATACATCAAACATTGTCCGGAATGTGGAACCGAACTGGTAAAAATTGAAGACCAGGCCATTCATTTCTGTCCGAATGAACTTCATTGCCCGCCACAGGTAGTAGGAAGAATGATTCATTACGTTTCAAGAAAGGCTTTAAATATTGACAATCTGGGAAGCGAAACCATCGAACAGCTTTACAGAGAAAGATTGATTGAAAATCCTGCTGATTTCTATGTTTTAACCAAAGAACAGCTTCTCCCATTAGAAAGAATGGCGGAGAAATCGGCCCAGAATATCATTACGGGAATTGAAAAATCAAAAGAGATTCCATTTGAAAAAGTGTTGTACGGGATTGGGATCAAGCATGTAGGGGAAACGGTTGCCAAAAAACTGGTGAAAAACTTCCCTACGATTGAAGAATTAAAAGCCGCTACTGTTGAAGAACTTTGTCAGGTAGAAGATATTGGGGCTAAAATTGCCGTAAGCATTGTAGAGTTCTTCCAGAATTCTGAAAACATATTGATGATCGAACGTTTGAAATCTTATGGAGTACAGCTTGAAAAAGGAGAAAGCACCAATGAGGTATTATCTAATGTTTTAGAAGGAAAAACATTCCTTTTCACTGGTAAATTATCCCTATTCACCAGAGAAGCAGCCGAAGAAATGGTAGAGAAACATGGCGGAAAGAATATTTCTGCGGTTTCAAAAAACCTTAACTATCTTGTGGTAGGGGAAAAAGCAGGAAGCAAGCTGAAAAAAGCTCAGGATATCGGAACTATTGAAATTCTGGATGAACAGCAGTTTCTGGATTTGATTGATAAACAGTAAAGAATTTATATACCAACTTACATGATAACAGGCTGCGAATAGTTTTCGCAGCCTTTATTATTTTAAAAACCTATAAAACACTCAATATCAAATAGAAAAACGGCATTTAAAAAAATATCAAAGTAATTCTTTAAAAGTTTACATTTGCTAAAAATTAAACTATCCCATGAAAAAACTCTACCTAGTCTTTCTAATGACTATGTTTTCCGCTCTGCAAGCGCAGATTGTTAATATTCCTGACACCAATTTCAAAAGTATTCTGCTATCTAATGTACCCAATGCTGTTTTGGCTTTTGATCTTATGAATAATCCTACTATCATTGATAAAAACCATGATGGAGAAATTCAATTATCTGAAGCAGCCAATATTTCAAAACTAAACATCCGAGTAACTTATTTTCCGGCTAATTATTCTCAACTGTTCAACAGTCTCGTTTCAATGGAAGGAATACAAAGCTTCACCAATCTGACTTCTCTTGATATAGATGGTCTTCCATTATTACAGACCTTAGATTTGAGTAATAATACCCTATTATATAACCTGGAAGTTAGCAGATGTTATGTCCTTTCATCATTAAACCTTCAAGGGTGCAGCCAGCTACATGATATGGAGATCTTTGCCAGTAAGATAGCTTCCATTAATTTATCCGGACTAACAAACTTATATGATGTGAGTATATTACAATGTCAACTTGAGAATATCTATTTGAATAATAATACGAATCTCAACTCCTTAAACTTAGCATTGAATAAGCTTCAGACAATACCTATAAATCAAACCCCTAATTTAAAATTTCTGACCCTAACACAAAACCAAATCAGCACACTTGATTTCAGTGGTTTTCCAAAATTAGAAGCCTTGGGGGTCAGTCTCAACAAGTTTATCACCATTGATTTGTCACAAAATAAAAACCTTACAAGCTTCTATTGTGATAAGAATCCTTTTCTTCAATCATTGTTCATTAAAAATGGAATTCATAATTTAGGTTCTACTCCTACTAATACTTCAAGCTTCACGGATACCCCAAGCCTTGTTTATATCTGTGCTGATGATTTTGAAATTCCTAACATTATTTCTTTATTACCATCTGCAAATACGTGTGTTGTCAACTCATACTGTTCATTTACTCCTGGAGGTACATTTTACAACATTCAGGGAAATACAAAAGTTGATGCCAATAATAATGGCTGCGATGCCAATGATGCCAACAAAGCTTTCCAAAAGTTTAGTATAACAGGAGGTGGAGTTACAGGAACTATGATTGCCAATACATCCGGAGATTTTTCACTTTCAGTACAGCCAGGCAGTCATACTGTGACTCCGGTACTTGAAAACCCGGCATACTTCAATATTTCTCCTACAAGTTTTACAGCTAGCTTTCCTCAACAGACAAGTCCATTTATTCAAAATTTATGTATAACTCCGAATGGTGTTCATAATGATTTAGAAACAGTAATAGTACCTGTAACTGCAGCTTCACCTGGCTTTGAATCAAAATATAAGATTGTTTACAAAAACAAAGGGAATACCACACAATCAGGCACTCTGGTATTTAATTATAATGAGAATATTACTGATTATATGAGTGCTACGCTTTCCCCATCCTCTCAATCTTCCGGAACATTGAACTGGAATTTCACCAATCTTCTTCCTTTTGAAACAAGAGAAATCAGAGTTACTCTAAAATTAAATGCACCAACACAAACTCCTGCAGTGAATGGTGGAGATATTCTGCATTATACAGCACAAATCAACGGGGCTACAGATGAAACACCAATTGACAATAATTTTGCTTTAAACCAAACGGTTGTCAATTCTTTTGATCCTAATGATAAAACCTGTCTTGAAGGAACTTCTATTACAAAAACTCAGGTTGGAGACTATGTTCATTATCTGATCCGATTTGAAAATACAGGAACAGCCAATGCCAGAAATATTGTAGTAAAGGATGAAATTGATACCTCAAAGTTTGATATTTCTTCTTTAATTACTTTGAATGGAAGCCATAATTATGTCACAAGAATAACAAATTCTAATATCGTAGAGTTTATCTTTGAAAATATTCAGCTTCCTTTTGATGATGCCAATAATGATGGATATGTAGCCTTCAAAATAAAGACAAAATCTACTTTAAATACTGGGGATACTTTCAGTAATACGGCTAAGATCTATTTTGATTATAATGCTCCTGTTGTTACCAATACCTATATAACAACTATTTCAGGCTCTCTGGCTACTTCAGAGATCAAAAACGATAAGAATACCATCAGTATTTACCCTAACCCGGTAAAAGATATACTGTCTATCAAATCTCCAGATGAAGTAACTAAAGTTGAGATTTACGATGTAGCTGGCAGAGTTATTAATTCTATGGGAGCAAAAGGAAAGACAGTAAATGTTTCAGATCTGCCGAAAGGAAATTATCTGATTAAACTGTTCTTAAAAGATAAATTCTCTGTTCAGAAATTCATTAAAGATTAAACTTATAAAAACTTCTATATAATAAAGGCTCCGAATAATTTTCGCAGCCTTTTATATTTAATAATTATGTTTATTTAAAAACAAGAATTGTATAAGGATTTTTATCGCCTGCTTTAGGGGTAACCAATCTTATATGTTCTTTATTCTTATAATAGTCTACATAAGATTCTTTGGTGATGGTTTTCCCTTTTTCAGTCTCTTTATATCCGGAATTCAGAATAGTTTTAACGTATTGATCATACTCCTTTTTAGTTTTAAATTCATATTCAATTCTGTCTTCTGAGTGGTCTTCGTATTCAAACTTTCCGATTTTAGATTGGTAATCAGGAGATTCATATTCTGATAGAACAAATCCTAATCCTTCTGTTTTGTCATAAAATCTGTAATTAAGGCTTTTCATTTCCTTTTTGAAATCGGCCATTCCCAGTTTATTGAATGCTGCAAACTGCTCTAAAGTAAAGGTTTGTGCAGAAAGCTGGATGCTTAAAGTTATACAGAATAATAGGACTAATAAACTTATGGTTTTCTTCATTTTGTTAATTTGGTCACAAATATAGGATAAAAATCATTGGTCAAATCAGGTTCTCTTATCTTACAAATTATAAGGTCTTATTCTGCTATTCAACAGATCCAGTAGAACCTTTGTTTTCACATTCAGTATATCAGTCTGGATACTGTAACGAATCCCTTTTAAATGAGGAAATACTGTTGAAGACACCTTATCTATAACATTCGTATTTTCCTTAGGCTGTTTCATAATAACACAGATATAGGATGAGGTTTTAATCCCATAATGTCTCATATCCACTATAAAAAACAAAGCAACTTCATCAAACCTGATAAACGTAGGTTTTCTTAATACATTATAAACAATAATTTGCTTATCCGTTACTGTCAGTAAAGGTTCTGTTCGTACCAACAATAATATGGAATACAGTATTCCGAATGAAAAAAGAGTAATCCCAAGAGAAAGCATTACGATTATAAAAAGATTTTCATCCTTGAAATCAATATAAGAAATACCAAAAGTAAAAACACATGAAATGATAAGCAGTATCAGGCTTTTAATTTTACTGGAATAAAAATGATGCTCTTTCATATGCTTTTTAGTCTCTGTATTTGATATTACTCAAATATATAAAACTTTAAGTAATAGTAGTCGCATATCAGTAAGCAATACTTTTCTACTCAACTTATGCCTGTCTATTCAATGCTTTCTGAAAAAGTAAAACTTGTTCCTGATTGAGATTATTCAAAGAAACAGTACTTTTGGCATAAAGCAAATGATTTGGATAATAGATGAGTTTAACAGAACTTTTATTGATATGAAATTCTGTGAGAACCGCTGGATTTCTAGTATTCCTTGTATCTAATTTAAATCTCAGATTAATACATCTCTGAGGAAGAATATATAAACTTCGGGGAAATAAGAACATAGAATTCTGATTCAGAAGAATATCAAAACTGCCCCATTGAAAGCTTTTACTATATCGCAAACCACCTTTAACAACAGTAACGATATTTCCGTTAATATTCTTTATCATCACTGCATCAGATTGCTTATACTGTTCAATAATCTTATCTTTTTGTAAAAAAAAGAAAAACCCTGAGACAATAAAAAATACTGGAATGGCGATAATAAAATAGAAAAAGAAGTCTGTTGGCATTAAAAGTTTAATAGAGAGTAATCAAATATTTTTGCGCTCAAATATATAACAATAATCCTTATAAAACCGGCAATCTGAAGAAGAAAGTACTTCCGTTATTCAGAGCACTTTTTACTCCAATTTCACCGTTCTGTTTTTCAATAAAATTCTTTGAAATGGCCAATCCAAGACCTGTTCCGTTCTGATGTTCTCCTGGAACCTGAAAATAACGGTCAAAAATCTGACGGTGATACTTTTCATCAATTCCACTTCCTGTATCAATGATATTAAACTGGATAAAATCCTCTACCTTTTCTACGAAAACTTTAATTTCCTCGTCCTGAAAGGAATGTTTTACGGCATTGGTCAGGAAGTTGTTCATTACCCAGACGGTTTTATCAAAATCTGCTGTTACAAAATCAGTATCTTTCAACTGGTATTCCGTATGGATTGAGATATTCTTTTGTTCCGCCAGTTTTTCAACGTTTTTCACGGCAGTCTGTACAATTTCCTTAGGAGAACATTTTTCAACTGTCAGACGGATGTTCCCGGATTCCACCTGAGAAAGATTAAGAAGTTCACCTGTGATATCCAATAAACGCTGTCCATCTTCATTGATGCTCTTCAACAGTTCCTGCTGCTGCTCATTCAACACACCGAATTTTTGATTTCCAAGTAACTGCACTCCCATTTTTATAGCAGAAATCGGGGTTTTCAACTCATGGGAAATGGTGGCTATAAAATTTGTCTTGGCAAAATCCAGCTCTTTAAAAGGCGTAATATTTCTCAGTAAAATTACTTTCCCGATATATTTTTTCTCCTTCTCCCCTGTTTTCACAATATTGATGGGAACAATATCCTGTTCAAAATAATTTTCCTTATTGTCTCTAACAATCTTAATGGGATCTTTTACCGGATGATCGATATTTTTCAGGAGTTCCCGCATCAAATCGTTATTAATGGCAACTTCATGGGCTGTTTTCCCGATAATATCCTCTTTGTGAAGATTGGTGATCTTTAAAGCTTCATCATTAATCATATAGATAAAATGATTTTCATCCAGACCAATCACAGCATCATGCATATTATTTACCAAAGTTTCGATCCGCTTTTTCTCCATCAGCTGCTTAGAAAGGTTGCTGCTTTCATATTCCTGAAGCTTTTCTGCCATTACGTTAAAAGAATCTGCAAGACTGTTGAACTCTTCACTCCCTTTAAAGTGAACCCTTTCACTATAATTTTTATCTGCAATCTGCCTGATACTGAAAGTCAACTGATTGATAGGCTCTGCAATGGTTTGAGGAAGATTAAACAGTAAAATAAAAGCAATCAGAAAGCAAACCGTTCCCAGACTGACGATCCAGAAAGTGGCGTTTCCGGCTGTAATAATGGCAATATCACTTTTACGCTCAATCCCTTTCATATTTAAAGACATGATTCTGGCCAGATCTTCACGGATCAGTTTCTCTTTATGGTTTGTAGGTTCTTTCAAATAGCTGTTGAAATGCAGGTTCAAATTCTGGGTAGCTTCCTTTTCTCCAAATTCAGTAAGGTTTTTTTCCTGCAGTTTATTGTTTTTCTGAAAGTCTGCTATGGCCACCGCACTATCTGTACTGATGTGATCCAATGCCAGAAGCATATTCTTAGAAAATTCAAGGCTGTTGTAATTGGCCGTAAGAATCTTTTCTGTATCAGATTTCAGTTTATTGATATATACAGAACCTATTACTGAAAGCAAAACGATCAGTAAAAATAAAAGGCCGACGCCTAAGGTAAGTTTTGTTTTAAGTTTCATATGAAGATCCTTATTGTTTTTTAAAAGACATATGCAATCGCGCCATCTTTATCGGTATTTCTGTTCCAAATCATTGCGATTTCATTCCTTTTAAGATAAAATAATAATATCTACCTGTCTTTCATTCAGCCTGTTCATCAAAGTATAAATCCAGCTGTACCCGAACAGACGCTGCCAGAGCTTTGCATGAGGCTTTCCGATGCAAACTGTGGTGATATTATGGGCAATTACATACTCAAGGATTCCGTCATGAACACTATTTTCCTTGATCCTGACAACCTTAGCCCCCAATTCCTGTGCTAAATTAAAATTATTAATCAAATACCGCTGCTTGTCCAATGCTATTTTTTCAGGGTTTTCAGAAGGTTTCTGAATATAAAGAACCGTCCACGGACTGTTGTAATAACTTGCCAGTCTCGCAGTTTTTCGGATAATGGTCTTCGCAATCTTCTCATTGCTGCTGATACAGGCCAGGAATTTGATGGGTTTAAAATTCTCGGTTTTAATTTCAGTTTCTACCTTCCTCTCCACGTGCGTCGCTACTTCTTTTAAGGCAAGCTCACGAAGCTGAAGAATATGTCCGCTCTGGAAAAAGTTACTGAGAGCGGTATGAATTTTTTCTTTCTTATAAATTTTCCCTTCTTTCAACCGGGTAAGTAATTCATCGGCTGTAAGATCGATATTCACTACTTCATCAGCCAGTGCTAAAATTTTGTCCGGAACACGCTCAGCCACTTCAACGCCCGTTATTTTCTTAACTTCTTCATTAAGGCTTTCAATATGCTGGATATTCATAGCACTGATGACATTGATCCCGTTATCCAGAATTTCCAGTACATCCTGCCATCTCTTTTTATTTTTAGAACCTTCCACATTGGTATGAGCTAGTTCATCTACAAGAACTACCTCAGGATGTTCATTGATAATGGCCTGGAGGTCCATTTCCTCCAGGTTCTTACCTTTATAAAAGACTGATTTTCTTTCAATTTCCGGAATTCCTTCCACCAAAGCTACGGTTTCTTCACGGCCGTGGGTTTCTATATAACCAATCTTTACATCAATGCCATTCCGTAGAAGAGAATGGGCTTCCTGCAGCATTCGGAAGGTCTTCCCAACACCTGCACTCATCCCGATATAGATTTTAAACTTCCCTTTTCGAGATTTCTGAATGAGTTCTAAAAAATGCTTTGCTGATGACATTGATTTTATTCTTTTTAGTTTTATTTTGAACACCTCTTTTTTTCCTGGTTAAAACCAAACTGCCAAACTCGTTGTTATGAAGAAATTTCCTTTTCTGAAATCATCATTTTTCGCAAAAATGGCATCCTTAGACGTAAAACCTCTCGCTTCTGTACGGAAAACAACATTTTTAAATATAGCATAATCTACGTTCAGTGAATATCCGAAAGTTTGAAAACCATCAGGAGTTCCTGTACTGATAATCACTCCATTTTTATCATTGTAATATTCCAGTCTTCCAGCCAATGCCCATTTATTGTCAATCTGATATTTTGCCTGTATATTCGGGCTATACCAGATATTATACTGCCCACTTCCTTTGGTCTTCTGCTCTGCTCCAATATCAAATCCTAATAAAGCTGAAAACTTTTCTGTCAGCTGAAAACTTCCATACAGATCATGGAAATAACGCATTCTTTTCTCATCTTTCGCTTTATCGTTTCCTATGAATGAGCTGCTGTTCAAAGTTACTTTATCATTGGGTTTGTAGGTCACCTGATGTCCAAAAGAAATACTTTGGTTTCCTTTCACTTTGGCAATGCGCTGCCAGCCATTCAGTACCAATCCGCTTACAAACCATTTTCCATTATCTGAAGTGTAGGAAATCTTAGCTCCTGTTTCAAAATAAGGCGAATTTTCAGCGGCAAAGCTTCTTGTCAGATTAATATTATCTCTTCCAATAGCACTTTCCCAACCGATATGAGAAGGCATGATCCCAGCATCAATCCATAGATTTTTATTTTTGGATATTTTGATTCCTACGTTTGCTTCATTGATATATCGCAAAGCCTCTTGTTCCGCAGCCATATTGTCTTGGGCATAAGTTCCGCCCATTAAGGCAAGATTGGCTCTGATATTCTCACTCTGATAATTGGCTTTTATTAATCCCAGATTAAGGTTTACCTCATTATGCCTGTTGTAAGAGTATAAAAAATTCTGGCGGAGGTGATTTCCCGGCTCATTAAAATCATAAGTATAAAAGAGTTCCGCATAAGCAGAAAATGTTACTTTCGATTCTGTTTTTAATGAGTCTGATGATTGTGCTTTTGAGAAAAATACTCCCAACAGCATTCCTATAATAGTAATTTTTTTCACGTTGATTTCGAATTGTCTGAGTACAGTACAGAAAGTATATTCCTCTGATAAAGTTAACCATTAAGAAAGAATTAAGACGTTAAGAAAAGGATTATAAGCGAATGATAAGTGGTAATATTTTGAAATTTTAGATTTTCTTACTTACACTTAATTCTTTCAATATTCTTAATGGTTCAATGTATCTAACAATATTTTATAAATTCTGCCGTACAATTGTTTTAATTATTTAAGTTGATCTAAAGCGATGTTAAGCTTTAAAACATTCACTTTTGAAGGTCCGAAAAGCCCTAAAAACGGTTTCTGAGTCTGGTCTTTAATTAAACTATTGATCTGTTCTACGGAAAGACTTCTTATTTTGGCAATTCTTTTAGCCTGATATAAAGCTCCTTCCTCTGAAATATCAGGATCTAAACCGCTTCCACTTGCAGTAACCAGCTCTACAGGTACTTTAGCATTTCCCATTTCTGGATTTTGCAGTTTCAAAGTGTCTATTCTTTTCTGTACGGTTTCCAGATATTCTTCATTGCTTGGGCCTTTATTGCTTCCCCCGCTTCCTGCTGCATTATAGTTTACGGAAGATGGACGGCCATGGAAATATTTTTCAGATTTAAATTCCTGTCCTACATTGGCATAGAATTTCTGCCCTTTATAATTAATGATCTCCGCATTTCCCTGAGTAGGTAAAACTTTTGATCCTGCATATACAACAATCAGATAAATTCCTACTACAATTAACATCACAAGACTTAATCTGAATGCTGAAACAATATGATTTTTCATTTTTAAAATTTTAATAGAATAAACTAATCACGATATCAATAATTTTGATTCCGATGAAAGGAACAATAACGCCTCCCAAACCATAGATCAAAAGATTTCTTCTCAATAAAGCGCTTGCACCAATTGGCTTATACGCTACTCCTTTTAACGCTAGAGGAATCAGGAAAGGAATAATCACCGCATTGAAAATAACTGCCGATAAAATGGCTGTTTCCGGACTGTGAAGATTCATGATATTCAGCTTCTGAAGAGATGGAATAAAGGTGATAAACAGCGCAGGAATAATGGCGAAATACTTCGCTACGTCATTCGCAATACTAAAGGTTGTCAACGTTCCACGGGTCATCAGTAACTGTTTTCCAATCTCTACGATCTCGATCAGTTTGGTAGGATCATTATCAAGATCTACCATATTCCCTGCTTCTTTCGCTGCCTGGGTACCGCTGTTCATTGCAACACCTACATCGGCCTGAGCAAGAGCAGGAGCATCATTGGTTCCATCTCCCATCATCGCTACAAGTTTTCCTTCCTGCTGTTCCTTTTTGATATAATTCATTTTATCTTCCGGCTTGGCTTCGGCAATAAAATCATCTACTCCGGCTTTTTCTGCAATAAACTTCGCCGTTAAAGGGTTATCTCCGGTTACCATCACCGTTTTCACCCCCATTTTTCTCAGTCTCTGGAAACGTTCCTGAATTCCTGTTTTAATAATATCCTGAAGTTCAATAACTCCCCATACTTTTTCATTAACGGATACTACCAAAGGAGTTCCTCCGTTTTCAGAAATTTTGGTAACCGCATCCTGAGTTTCCTGTGGGAAAAGATTCCCGGCTTTTTCAGTCAGTTTTTTTATCGTATCGTAAGCTCCTTTCCGGATCCTTGTTTCTTCAAAATCTATCCCTGAAGTTCTGGTTTCAGCGGTAAAATCAATGTATGTTGGATTAGGAACCAGTAAATCTTCGGATTTCAATGCACTAAGTTCAATGATGGATTTTCCTTCCGGTGTTTCATCTGCTACAGAACTCAATGCAGAAGCTTTGATAAAGTCTTCAAGCTTAATTCCGTTTGCAGGATGAAATTGAGTTGCCTTACGGTTTCCAATAGTGATAGTTCCCGTTTTATCAAGTAACAGTACATCAATATCACCTGCGGTTTCCACTGCTTTCCCACTTTTTGTGATGACATTGGCTCTCAATGCTCTATCCATTCCGGCAATTCCAATTGCAGAAAGCAGACCTCCAATGGTTGTCGGAATAAGACAAACGAAAAGTGAGATAAATGCCGCAATCGTAATGTGAGTCTGCGCATAGTCTGCAAAAGGCTTTAAGGTTAGGGTTACAATAATAAAAGTAAGGGTAAACCCTGCTAATAATATGGTTAATGCGATTTCGTTAGGTGTTTTTTGTCTTGATGCCCCTTCAACAAGGGCAATCATTTTATCTAAAAAGGATTCTCCCGGTTTGGTAGTTACTTTTACCTTAATTCTATCTGAAAGGACTTTAGTTCCTCCTGTTACTGAACTTTTATCTCCACCCGCTTCACGGATCACCGGAGCGCTTTCTCCAGTAATGGCAGATTCATCAATGGTTGCCAGTCCTTCAATAATTTCTCCATCCATCGGGATCTGATCGCCCGCTTCACAAAGAAAAATATCTCCGAGTTTCATTTCTGCAGACATTTTTAAAGCAGTTTCTACCTGGAATCCGGGCTTATTTTCAAGAACCAGTTTGGCAGGGGTTTCTTCACGGGTTTTTCTGAGCGTATCAGCCTGCGCCTTTCCTCTTGCCTCCGCAATAGCTTCTGCAAAGTTCGCAAACAGAACCGTGAAAAACAGAATGATAAATACTAAAAAGTTATAGGAAAAGCTTCCTTGGGTTTTATCACCAGTTAAGCTGAACATGCTTACGATAAACATGACCACTGTTCCGATCTCCACCAGGAACATCACTGGATTTTTAAACATAATTTTCGGATTCAGTTTTACGAAAGACTGTTTAATCGCTTCGTTTACCAAATCTCTTTGAAACAATGTTTGTGATTGATTTTTCATTTTTTTTGAAAGAGTTTATATCATTAAATCAATAATAACCATCAAGAGAAACCAAATTATAGGAATTAGAAATGGATAATATTATGTTGTGAACGTTTCGGTAAGTTTTAGACTAGTTTCCTAAACGATTCAGCTTCCTTAATGGTTGACTATTGATTTTAATTTTTAATGTTCACATTTATTTAGAGAAATACTGTATCTGCTCTGCAATAGGGCCAAGCGTAAGTGCAGGAAAGAATGATAATGCTGCAATAAGCAGAATAACCGCCAGCGTCATAAAACCGAATGTTGCCGTATCTGTCTTCAATGTTCCTGAACTTTCCGGGATGAATTTTTTCTGAGCCAGTAATCCTGCGATGGCAACCGGCCCTATGATTGGGATAAATCTTGATAACAACAGTACAATTCCTGTTGAAATATTCCACCAGGGGGTATTATCTCCCAGTCCTTCGAATCCTGATCCGTTATTGGCGGAAGAAGAAGTAAATTCATAGAGCATTTCACTGAAACCATGGAATCCTGGGTTATTCAATGTCTTCGCTCCAAATTCCGGCAGATAAGCCGTTAAAGCCGTTCCTACAAGAATTAGGAATGGATGGAACAAAGCTACGATCATCGCGATCTTCATTTCTTTAGCTTCAATTTTTTTCCCCATAAATTCAGGTGTTCGTCCTACCATCAGACCGCTGATGAATACAGCGAGAATGATAAAGATAAAGTAGTTCAATATCCCTACTCCGCAACCACCGTAGAAACAGTTAATCATCATCGCAAGAAGCTCATTCATCCCTGAAAGAGGCATTGTACTGTCATGCATAGAATTTACAGAACCGGTAGAAATCACTGTAGTGGCAATACTCCAATACGCTGATGCAGCACTTCCAAAACGAATTTCTTTTCCTTCCATCGCTCCAAGGCTGCTGTCTGCCCCCATTTTTGTAATTAAAGGGTTTCCGCCTGTTTCATTAACAATATTGGGAACGGTAAGCGCTAAGAAGCCAACAGTCATCACTGTAAATATGACCCATGATAATTTTCTTTTCTTTAAATAGAAACCTAACGCAAAAACCAATGCAAAAGGAATAATCATCTGAGTGACCATCTCCGTCATATTCGTTATATAATTAGGGTTTTCAAGCGGGTGGGCTGAATTGGCTCCAAAAAAACCACCACCATTCGTTCCAAGGTGCTTAATGGCAACAAAAGCGGCTACAGGACCTCTGGAAACGTCTATTTTTTGTCCTTCAAGGGTTGTAATATGATCTTTTCCTTCGAAAGTCATCGGGCTTCCGTTGATCGAAAGAATTAAAGCAACTAATACACTGATCGGAAGTAAAATTCTAATCATTGACTTGGTGAAATAATCATAAAAATTACCAAGCTCTGTAGCTGTTTTCTCTTTGAAAGCTTTAAAAAGAACAGCCATAGCAGCCATTCCCGTTGCAGCGGTCACAAACTGTAAAAACATCAGATAAAGCTGGCTCAGGTAACTTACTCCTGTTTCTCCCGAATAGTGCTGTAAGTTACAGTTCACTAAAAATGAGATGGTGGTATTAAAAGCCAGATCTGGTGACATATTCGGGTTTCCATCCGGATTTAAAGGTAACCAGGCTTGAGTAAGTAAAAGGATAAATCCTATAATAAACCAAACCAGGTTAATCGCCAGCATCGCATACATATTCTGCTTCCAGTTCATCTGGCGGTTGGGATTGATTCCCGATATTTTATAAATAAACTTTTCAACCGGCTGAAAAACCGGATCTAAAAAGGTTTTCTTGTATCCATAAACATTAGCTATGTATTTACCTAAAAATATTCCGATAACTAATGTAATAGCAAATAGGGCTATAATGCCTAAAATTTCTGTATTCATCGTCTTTTAAAATTTTTCAGGTTTCATTAAAACATAACAGATATACACAAAGGCAAGAATTGAAAGGAAAAATAAACTCCACATAATTTTATATCTTATCAAAAAATTCAACTGATTTATATAAAAGCCAGAACAATACTGCAAAAAGCAGAATTAAACTTATCAGCATCATATCTTTATTATTAGAGTTAAAAGAGTAAACAATACGTACGATACAATCAGCAGACTAAAAGTAGAATGCTCCCGTTTTTTAAACGTTTTTCTTGAAATTGTCATTTTTAAATATTTTATTCAGAGACTATATGCCAAAAGAAGATCCAAACCTGAAACAAATAAAATAAAACATTGAAAGACAAAATATTACACACAAAATACAACCTTTATAAAAACAGAAAAGCCTATCAAAATGATAGGCTCTTTATTAAAATGATAAAAGATTTATTTCAGTCCGTATTCGTCGAGTTTACGATATAGCGTAGCAATTCCGATTTCAAGGAGTCTGGCCGCTTCTGCCTTATTCCCTTTCGTGTATTGCAATACCTTTTGGATGTGAATTTTTTCAAGCGATCTCATACTTAGAGAATCACTCTCCGGAACAGCCTTTTCTGAGTAATGAGGAAGGCTTTCTGCATCCAGAATATTATCATTCATAAGGATCAGACTGCGTTCTACAGCATTTCTTAATTCTCTGATATTTCCTTTCCAGTCATTCTTCTCAAGCATTTTATAATATTCCGGTAATACCTGAACAGATGGAATATGCAGTTTATTTGAAAATAGATCAATAAAATTCTTGGCCAACATTTTCAAGTCTTCTTTTCTTTCTCTTAAAGCCGGAAGTGTAATTTCAAAAACATTCAGTCTGAAATAGAGATCCTCTCTGAAATTTCCCTGTTTTATTTCTTCTTCAAGGTTTCTATTGGTTGCTGCAATTAGTCTGAAATCAGATTTGGAAACCTTTGTTTCACCCATTTTGATAAACTCACCCGTTTCAAGAACCCTCAGCAGTTTAGCCTGAAGCTCTATCGGCATTTCGCCAATTTCATCAAGGAATAGAGTTCCACCATTGGCTTCTTCAATCAATCCTTTTTTATCTTTTATAGCTCCTGTAAAGGCTCCTTGTTTATGCCCAAAAAGTTCACTTTCCAGAATTTCTTTGCTAAAAGCAGAGCAGTTAATAGCCACGAAAGTATTTTTCTTTCTTTCACTCCCTTCATGAATAGCATTCGCAAAAACCTCCTTCCCTGTTCCGGTTTCACCCGTTAAAAGTACCGCAGCATCCGTTAATGCGACCTTTTCAGCCAATTTCTTAGCATGCAGTATTAATGGAGAATTACCAATAATCTGCCCAAAACCTTTTTGTGCTCCACTTGGCTGAACAGTTCTTATTCTGTTATCTTTTACCTTCTCCAATGCTTTATACACTAATGGAATGATCTTCTCGTTATCATCTCCTTTTACCAGGTAATCATAAGCACCGTTTTTCATGGCCTGCACAGCATCAGTAATATTCCCAAACGCAGTCATCAGAATAATTTCCAGCTGTGGATATTTTGTTTTAATAGACTTTACAAGATCTACCCCAAAGGCATCAGGAAGCCTGACATCACTTAATATGACATCAAAATCATACTGCTCCAGCATCGTCATTGCAGAACGGGCTGTAGAAGCTTCTTTTACATTAAAATTCTCTTGGGAAAGGATCATTCCTAACAACTTAAGGAGTTTGATTTCATCATCGATAATCAGAATGTTTCCTGACATTATAATTCTTTTTGGAAGATACAAACTTATTGAAATTATTTGATGAAAAGTCCCTTATTAAGGAAAATAATTTCGTACTTCTATTTATTTCAGGAGCTATCTCCCGCTATCCACTCATACTCCTCACGCCCGTACTCTCCAACGCTCAAACCCTCAAGCTCTCCAACTCCCTGTTGCGGGGTAACCGTTCCTATCGGGGCTAGGGAGGTTGTATGGATGAAAATTATTGGTTTATAAAATGAATTACACCTTTTTATTATGAGTAATAAGTAATTAGTGATGAGTAATAAATGATGGATATTTGTATGATACTTTAATTTGTCAGTATTCACCACTCTTTGTCATCCCGTAGGGATCCAGGCTATCCACAATTATTTCCATACTCATTATTTCCCATCCTATGTTTAGATCCTTACAGGATGACAACAGTAGTCAGTTTATCAGAAGTAACAATACCAGGAAAATATCCTGATATAAGCAAGTAAGATTAAAGAATAAATCGTAAACCCAGATAGAATACAAGAAAAATTTAACAACAAAGTAAAGAGTAAAGTTGAGAGTATTCAATAAGGTGGTATGAGCCTTTCTTTGAGAGTAATCTCCACATTACTCATTACTCATTACTTCTTGTGTATGGTTCCCTGGGTCTTGCGTATATTTGGGTATAAAGCAAAAAAAAGTCTCACACATTGCTGTATGAGACTTTTAAAAATAAAATAAAAACTGGCGGCGGCCTACTCTCCCGCGTTAGCAGTACCATCGGCGCTGGTGGGCTTAACTTCTGTGTTCGGAATGGGAACAGGTGAGCCCCAC
>NZ_MAYF01000225.1 GCF_001684955.1 Chryseobacterium contaminans
ATATCCATCATTTATTACTCATCACTAATTACTTATTACTCATAATAAAAAGGTGTAATTCATTTTATAAACCAATAATTTTCATCCATACAACCTCCCTAGCCCCGATAGGAACGGTTACCCCGCAGAATGAACTGGAGAAGGAGTAGGATTGCGTAGGGCAAGTATTGACTTAAGATATCTCCCTTAAGAATCTTTATATTTACTGTGATAGTTTTTCTTTTATCATCTATTTTACTATTATCTTCTAAAATTTTGGTCTAATAAACCCTATGAATGGTGGGGCAAAATTTTGTTCCTATTATAAGTGTACACCCTAGCTTTTAAAGAGAGAAGAGTTATATAAGTTATCTTCCGATATTCTTATGTATATACAAGACCATCTATACTAATTGTGGATAAGTATAAATTGTATAGTAAGTAAAACTATATCAAATGATTATGTTATATAGTTATCCACAATTCTTATATAAGTATAAATTTTATGTTAAATAAGTTTGTTTTGCGTAGTAATAAGTTGTTATCTTTGCCCCACTGAAAACGAGAGTAGATCGGTAGCGCAGAAGGGCTTTTAGATAAGCAGGAACATTATAATACTTCAAAAGATAAAGACGGAAAAAATTTTTAATTTTTTTAATAAAAAAGGTTGTAAGTTAAAATAAAGTTTCTATCTTTGCAGTCCGAATAATTCGGAGCGCAGGAGTGGATAGATTGAGGTTTGGAAAGGATTAAGGTTACTTAAAAAACTTTAAATTTTTTTTCAAAAACATTTGGTCATTACAAAATAAAGTTTTACTTTTGCGCTCGCAAATACGGAGCGACACTGACAGAGAGATTGCTTCGTTAAAAAGCGGAAGATATAAAGATCATTGACATACAATATAACAACCAAGTAAGAAAAAACTAAAGCGTTAAAACTTTGAGTGAGTCAGACAAACATACAATGGAGAGTTTGATCCTGGCTCAGGATGAACGCTAGCGGGAGGCCTAACACATGCAAGCCGAGCGGTAGAGTCTCTTCGGAG
>NZ_MAYF01000226.1 GCF_001684955.1 Chryseobacterium contaminans
TGAGAAAGCGTTTAAGGGTAGTTTTTTTGAGCTTTTTGGGCGGCTTCGGCTTAAATTTCAATTTCATGAGGTGGTCATTAGCGCAATGGCTTTCTCTTTTATTTTGGCGGCTTCCGCTTTGGGCAGGAAGTCTTCGTTGGACAAAAATATAAAATCCATCTGATGATTGTAGGTACTTGTCGTCAGAGTGTTCGAGTTCAGCCACGGGAAGGCAACCGTAGGACTGAAAATAGTTTCAATGCTGAAATTTTTGTAATCGTTCGGGATATTGATCCTGCCCATATTGGAGAGGGTTACATCATGGCCGCCATTGCTGGATTTGAGCATGGAGATCATACGGTCAACAATCGGGTGCATCTGTTCACCCATCCACAGCAGTTCGCGGGCTTCCATTTTTCCTATTTTCTGAGTAAGGTCTTCTTTAATCTGTCTGGCATTGTTCAACAGATTGGAGCTTCCTTTCTTAATAGCAAGATCCACCGTTGGAGCAAAGGCAAATAAATGATCCTCTTTGATCTCCGGAATAAAATGACGCACATCTACCGGACTGATGACTTTCCCTTTGGCTTCTTTCCCTTTTACTTCCCGGAATGCCTGCATGAAGGCAGAACAAAGCAAAGCATGTACGGAAATGCCATTGACTTTACATTTTTCAGTGATTTGGGACGTTGTGGCCTTATCCAGCTTTTGGTGAAGAACATAGTCTTTTCCAAGGTTTCTCTTTTTGCTTTTCTGTTGCATCATAAAGAAGAACCTGGCAAAGATCAGATAAAGTTTAGCTTTGAATTTCTTACTTTTTACATTAAAGTTGGAAGGGAGAAATTCATCTACTGAAGCGAAAGGCTCGTAAGGTTCTAGTTCCAAAGAAGGATCATCCAAAAGCTGAAGAAGTTCCTTCATTAAAGTCACTCCGGTGGTTCCGTCTGAAATACAATGAGGGATGGCCCAAAAGACTTCAGAAACATCCTGTCCTCTTACCCATACTACACGGGCAAGCGGTGTTTTCTCTTCCTCA
>NZ_MAYF01000227.1 GCF_001684955.1 Chryseobacterium contaminans
CTCCTGGGAAAGATTTCAATTTCAACCTTACCTCATTTCTTGGTTTTGCTACTCTGGAAGGTGGAAAATATTACAACGATAAATTTGTTGCTTATTATTTTACCCATAAACTGCCTTTATACTTTAAAAGTTTTGGACACAATGTTTCCAGCTTCGATTTTGTACTTCGCGGAACCATTGGTGATATGAAACATCCGGAATACCACCAGTTCAAATTTAAAAAACTAGATCACCTGTATCAGGAAGTAGGATTGGAATGGAATAACTTCCTTTCCAGCTATTTCAACCTTGGGTTATTCTACAGAGTGGGTTATTATGCTACTCCACAATTCAAGCAGAATTTTGCCATCCAGTTTAAGCTGAAATTCCTTGAGTTTTAATACCTTCTCATTAGTCAAAACATACATTATACCTATAAAATATGCAAAGAATAGAAATTAAAGCGGAAGGCTTTTTTGAATTATTAAAATTAAAAGATACTTCCATGTGGGCTATTTTCTCACAGATGATTGACGGGAATGAAAAAGAAATCATATTTTTAGATAATGAAGATAAAATTCTCTTCAACTATATTTTACCGGCTGACGCAGAAAAACTGGAAGAAGACAGAAAAGAGTTCTCCAAACAGTTTGCTGATAAGCTTGGCAGCCTAAATTAAAAGCCAATGAATAAGAATTATATTTTTTCCTTACTGGGTCTTTTTTTATTCAGTATCGGAAATGCTCAGAGCTATAAAAAGCCTTTGGTATCGGCCATTAAAGAAGCTGATCTCAGAAAGGATATGTATGAATTGGCAGCAGATCAGTTCTGGGGTCGTGAAGCAGGAACTTTAGATGAATTAAAAGTATCCATGTGGCTGGCCGATAAAGCCAAAGAAGCCGGAATGCAGCCTGCTGGCGACAATGGTACTTTTTTTCAGTTTTTTGATATGTACAGACATCAGACTACACCGCAAAGCAGTCTGAAAATTGGAGATACTCCATTGAAACT
>NZ_MAYF01000228.1 GCF_001684955.1 Chryseobacterium contaminans
ATGCAAAAACATCCTTTGGAAGGAGCTAAATCAGGAACCATGTTAAATTTTTCCGGAAAGGCTGCAAAATAGCAGAATCTTAAAACATAAATGTATCTTAATTTTATCTTTTATCAGAAACAGACCTATTTTCTAAACATTTCTTAAAACTCCATTAAATTTAATTTAAAGGTTTGTAATAGTCTCATTCTTTTAAGATAGATGTTGCTTCACATTCAAAAAAGCAATCATTTAACTTTTGATTAACTATAAGAAATTATTTTGTACTTATATTTACCTCCAACAAAAAACCAAATTCAATATGGAAAGTATTAAAAAAGTAGGTATTATAGCCATTCTGCTATTGGGAACAGGTACTGCATTCTCCCAAACCAGAAAAACAGAATCCATAAAAGGGGTAGAACAGTCTAATGGTAAAACAATACAGGTAGATGGTGTTGGACATACTCTAAACTATACGCTTAATGGCGGAAATGTAGAGGTTGCCGGGGGAGATAATACAGTAACGGTTAAAGGAAGTGCAAAAAAAGTTTCCGTTTCAGGAACGGGTAACAAAATATACATTGATAAAGTGGATAATGTTGACATTGAAGGTGGCAGCAACACAGTATATTACAGAAGCTCAGGAACAAAATCCGGAAAACCTAATGCCTCTCTTACCGGAGTGGGAAATAAGGTAGTAAAACAGTAATTCTATAATTATAATCAAACTATTAAGGCTCAATAATATTCTTTGAGTCTTTTTTAATGGTTTAAATTCATTCTATTTTTTATGCAAAACCTTCCTATTTATCTTTGTGTTAAAAAACATCCAATAATAATTACTTAAAGAAATGAAAATAAAAAAGACAGGCCTTATACAAAAGCCTGTCTTTTTTATATCTCAGATATAGTCTTACTCTACGTTTACTACTTTCTCAATTTCCGGTGCATGTTGCTTGATTGTGTTTTCCACCCCTAATTTTAGAGTTGAAAAATTCAACGAACAA
>NZ_MAYF01000229.1 GCF_001684955.1 Chryseobacterium contaminans
TGCAAACCTCTGTCTGAATGATGGATTAATGGATCACTTGAACTTCTATTTTTTATTGCCATTTTTAAAGCTTTTGCAACATTTTCAGTGTTCATATTTGAACTTAATGAATATCCCATTATCTTTCTGCTATAGGCATCTGTTACCAAAGATAAATAGCATGTAGATTCTTTGGTTTTAAGATAAGTTATATCACTTACAAATACCTGTTCCGCTTTCTCTACTTTCAAATCCTTCAACAGGTTGGGATGTTTTTTAAGCCAATGTTTTGAAAATGTTGTTTTAATATATTTCTTTTGTTTACCAATCAGCATATTTTCTCTTTTTAAGTAGGCAAATAAAGCATCTCTTCCCAGTTTGATATCCTCCTTTATGAGTTGTTCTTTAAGAAGATGATAAAGCTTTCTTGTTCCTAATTTAGGTAACGTCATTCGTATTTCCTGAACCAGAAATTTAACTTTCAATAATTCGTTTTCACGGATTAAAATCCTTTGTTTAGCTTGATAAATAGCCTGACGACTTATCCCAAACAATCTACACAGTCTTGATATACTTATTCCTTGTCTGTGGAGCTGGAAGATTGTTGGGAGGAAAACTTTTTTCTGATTTGAGTCCCATATTGTTTATCTGAGATATCAATCATGGTATTCAGAACCTTTGTTTTTAGTTTTTCATCAGCGAGTTCCTTTTCTAAACGTTTAATTTTTTGAGCTGGAGTTTCTTTAGGATTAGGCATAGTATGAAGTTTAGGTTTACTCCACTCTAAGTTACCATATCTTCGCAACCAAACCAAAACGGTGCTTCTTCCCTGGATACCATACTCTTTTTGAGCCTGCTTGTAAGTGTAATCCCCGTTTTCTACTTGAGAAACTACCCGTAATTTAAAAGCTATACTGTAGTCTCTTTGGGTGCGCTTTTCTCTTTTTAATACTTGTTCTTTCATAAATAAGTCGATTAGTTGTCAACTTATTTCAGGACGGGACA
>NZ_MAYF01000230.1 GCF_001684955.1 Chryseobacterium contaminans
GTCTATATTCTGAGCAAATCTTGTAGGAGATTTTTTCACAACCTGCCTGAAGGTATCATAGACCTTTACATCTTTAATCTGCATTCCAAAAAGCACTTTACCATCTTTCACAAAAGGATTCTGAACAAAGCCTGTTTTTGCAGCACCTTCAGCAGAAAAATCTGCCATATTATCATTATTACTCTCGAAAGTCCTTCTGATTGCTGTTGAGGCTGTAGGAGAAGGTGCAGGACCATCTCCTTTAAACTGATCTGCGTTAGCTCCATAGCCTACAAAATCCAAAACATTAGAAGATGAAGGGCTCATTACCTGTACAATGTTTCCTGCTAATGCCAGCTTTCCTGATGTTCCTGAAATTCTTATTCCAACAGATTTATTGGGTGTGCCGTCAAAATTTGTAACTGTTGTTGCTATAAAATCCGGCGTTGGTAAAGCTTCTACCCCACCATCCACAGCAGCTTCCTGAATCAGATAGGTTTCCTCTGGTCCCAAGGTGAAATCAGGTAGTGTATGATACTCTGTAAAAGCCCCAATTGCGGGTGCGTACTGTATACTTGCTCCTGTTAATGAAACTAAAGTAGTTCCTATATTCTTCAGAACAATATAATTATTTTTAAAGACAGCCCCTGAATTCCCATTGCCACCATAGATTTCATTGATCACAACCTGAGCATTTACAGAAGCCGTTATTAAAGCTAGGCCAACAAGAGTAAAGATTTTTTTCATTAAAATAATTTTAGAAATGGGATTATAATAAAAATATCAAAAACAATACCTTTTAATTGGGAATTTACAAAAAAACATCTATAAATATGCTATATTAAAACGCATAAAGTTTAAATAAATATGCATAAAAAAAATCCGGCCATTTCTTCGAAATGGCCGGATT
>NZ_MAYF01000231.1 GCF_001684955.1 Chryseobacterium contaminans
AACAGGATATTGTGGGAGTAGACAGAGCTTACTATCCACAGGCCAGAACTTTCCTGCTGGGAGCAAACATTCAATTTTAATACGTAATAACATGAAAAATAAGAATTTTATATATAAAGGACTTGCCGTTACAATGTTGGCAGGTTTAAGTTTTAGTAATATTGGCTGTAGCGGATCTTACCTGGATGAGGTAGAGAATTCAGGCGCTTTTAAAACCGATATGTATTTTAAGAATGAGACCCAGTCTTTTAGTGCATTGGTGTCTGTATATGATGTTTTAAGAAAATACTCCAGCGGATTTGAAAATACAGTTACCTTTTTCAATGCAGGATCTGATGACTTTTATTCAGGCGGAGGAAATTCTAATGATGGAGCGGGTATACAAGGAATGAATAATTATGCTATAAATCCTAATACGATGCCTGCAAGTTATTGGAGAGATTATTATCAGGGAATAGCAAGGGCTAATCTTTTAATAGAGAGAGTTCCCGGAGCTGATATGAGCGAAGACCTTAAAAAGAGATATAGCGCTGAAGCAAAAGTTCTCAGGTCTTTATATTATTTCGAGCTTTTAAGAATGTTTGGAAATATCCCGTTAGTACTCAAAAGTGTAAAATTTGATGATGATTACTGGCATATTCCACAGGCAAAACCAAGTGAAGTCTATACACAGATAGAAAATGATATTCTTGCTTCCATTCCGGATTTAATGATGACAGCCAGTGGTAATGACAAAGGGAGGATTACACAGGGAACAGCCAGAGCAATATTGGGAAAAATTTATTTGTATGATAAAAAAATGCCTGAAGCAGCAGCGCAATTTGCAGAAGTGAACGGCACACCTGGAGGAACAAGTCAATATGGGTACAAATTGGTAGAGAAATACGC
>NZ_MAYF01000232.1 GCF_001684955.1 Chryseobacterium contaminans
AACAATTTTTTTATTCTTTGGCATTTCTTCAATCACATACCCTTCAGGAATTTCAAGGGTTACTTTTTTAACTTTTGTAGTTGGTGCACCAAAATCGATAGGATATTTTCGGGCATCAACTTGATCAAATTCATTAGAGATTTTACTTAAAAACAACATTGGATTGATAATCAACTTCTTTCCGACCTTGTCTATCAAGTTAGATGATGAAAATTTCATTGTACTTTCAAATTCCCCATTATCAAGTACCTTGGAATCAATTCCTGTAAAATCTATGGAGAAGTTCTCTTTATATTGCTTCTTATATTTTTCCGGGTTTTCATCATAAGCATCTTTTACATACATTGCAAAACCTCCTGTATCTTTATCAGAATAAGATCCTGAAATACTGCCATCGTCATTAATCTTTGCATTTACTGTTAGAAACGTGCTGCTCTCCTTCGTATTTTCCATTTGGATCTGTACTGTTTTAGTTTTGGAAACCAAAACTGCGTATTGGTTCCAATCCCTTAAAGGTAATTCATCCATAGAAGACTGCTTGGAAGTCGCATCATAAATGTGATAATGTCCATTAATATTTACTGATGCCAGTACAAAGTTCATATTAGAAACATTGGGTGAAGTAAGATTGATCAGTCCATTTTCTACAGTGGAAATCACCACCGGATCTGCATTAATCCCAGCTTCCCTAAGAAGCATAACCAGATAAAGATTAATTTCTGCAGCATTACCTACTTTTGTATCAATCATTTTTTTGATCCCATCATCTGTATAAATTCCTTTGTCTTTGTTCCAGGTAAATGTTTTTTGAACATAAGAAAATAGTGCATTTGCTTTTTCAAGATCGGTGCTCATCTGCAAAGCACCAGC
>NZ_MAYF01000233.1 GCF_001684955.1 Chryseobacterium contaminans
CGTT
Source organism: Chryseobacterium contaminans (assembly GCF_001684955.1). Taxonomy (GTDB): domain Bacteria; phylum Bacteroidota; class Bacteroidia; order Flavobacteriales; family Weeksellaceae; genus Chryseobacterium; species Chryseobacterium contaminans. The sequence goes on from NZ_MAYF01000233.1 coordinate 5, forward strand.
TGGAAATGGCCATGGGATTATATTGTCAACATCCAGTATTGGAATGTTGCCGGAACACTTTTGGGTGTTTTTTTATCAGGACTCTGCCTGGTGAAAGGGATTTCATCCAGAATTGTTTTCTTTACAGGATTTCTTTTGCTGGCCATAGATTGTGCCTGGTTTACCTATACATTCTATCCGGATACTACCCTTTCTACAATATGTCCGCCTCTATTTTTACAGGGTGTAGCACAGGGATTACTGTTTACTCCTTTGGTTTTCTTTCTTATTTCAGCAACACCTGAAGAGTATGTTTCCAATGCTACTGCGCTTGGAACCACTACCCGTTTCTGGACCACCGCTATCGGATATGCTTTAATGCAGAACCTGATTCTATTTTTAACCTTAAAACATGCTGATACTTTAAGCTTTACCCTTACAGATACCAATCCGGTTTTCTACAATCAATGGAATCAAATTTTCGGGGCCAATATCTCCAGACTCCCTGTTAACGAATCATTATCTGTGACTGCCGGCGCTTTTAAAGCCAAAATAACAGCCCAATCTATTCTTCTTGCCAACATGGAAATCTTTACAGGATTATTCTGGCTGGCTTTAGCTACCGCTCTTCTTTTACTGCTTTATCGCCCTATGAAAATAGCAGTGAGGAATATTATGTAGAGAAAAAGAAAGCTGGAGTATGGAAGTTTCTGAAACTCTAAAAGAAGAACTTAGGTATATTTTAATAACTATTCTATAAAAATTCTCTTAAAAATAAAGTTCCATTTCCCAACCGTCTGAAATGACCTCCATCTTCCAGCCTTACTCACTTTGGCCGGTTTATTGTTGCTTGTTTTTCACTATACAACCATAAAAAAGCT
>NZ_MAYF01000234.1 GCF_001684955.1 Chryseobacterium contaminans
TTCTTCATAAAGGGCAGAAATCTGCTCCAGAAGTTCCTTTTCTTTTTCCCAGTTCTGTGTTCCTATCCTAGACGTTCCTTTAAACATCATGTGTTCAAGATAGTGGGCCAGTCCCGTATTATCAGCAGGATCATTATTACTACCCGTTCTTACCGGAATAAAAGTTTGAATTCTTGGAGCATCAAAGTTTTGGGCCAGGAAAACCTTCAGTCCGTTCTTCAATGTGTAGATTCTTACTTTATTTTTATCGTGGGTTACCGTAGTGTATTCGTAATGGTTTGTATCTGTATGAGCTGTTTCTTTATATTTTCTGTCTGTCATATATAAATTCATTTCATCCTTATTATAGCAAGAATATAATACAAATGTAAGCAATCGAAAAAACATAGATTCCGCTTTTATCACTATTACATCTATTATGATAGTTGAGTAAGTGAATGAAATAAGAAGCATCTTAGTAATAATTAAAGATAAGAACTCTTTGTTTCCTCCATTTTTTCAGGAGCTATTTCCCGCTATCCACTCATACTCCTCGCGCCTTTACACTCCCACGCTCCGACCCCTCAAACTCTCCAACCCATGCTGCGGGGTAACCGTTTCTATCGGGGCTAGGGTAGGGAACATATATTATAAATGATGAGTAATAGATAATAGATAATAGATAATAGATAATAGATAATAGATAATAGATAATAGATAATAGATAATAGATAATAGATAATAGATAATAGATAATAGATAATAGATAATAGATAATAGATAATAGATAATAGATAATAGAT
>NZ_MAYF01000235.1 GCF_001684955.1 Chryseobacterium contaminans
TCCAGCAAACCACTCCTTTTGTGGTTTCAATTTTCTGGACTTCTTGGTTTTGTGAAGCGTGAAATTTAAAAATATTCTCTTTAGCCTGCTGAATAGCCTGCTTTAGATCATCACTCAGTTCATTTTCTGCATTAATAATTTCATCTTCGGTAACTGCGATGCTTTTTGTTTCTGCTTGATCAAATTTTTTATTGAATGCGATTAAAGCTTGATCTCCATTGCTTTCCACTTCAGCAAAGATCTCTGCAATCAATCCGGAAATTTCTTCTCGTTCAAGAACAGGGCGCTGTACCAGCTCTTTCCATGTGTCTTTTGTTGGATATCGATATATTTTCATCTGTATTATTTTTTTCTTAGTGTGAATTGAATTATTAATTTTTTGAACCATTAAAATTTTTTAAATGATCTATTTTTATTCAGATTATAAAACTTAACTTATCTTAATTTTACTTTACTGTTCATTACCTTTCTTAACCTTATCTAAATCACCATTTTATCAATAGGAATAATGAGGATGTCCTGTGCTCCGTTTTCCTTCAGTTCATCAATTACTTCCCAGAATCTTTCTTCATCAATCACAGAATGAATGCTGCTCCAGCCTTCTTCTGCCAATGGAATAACGGTAGGACTTTTGAGGACAGGAAGTACGTCTGCTACTTTTTGAATCATATCATTGGGAACATTCATCAGGATGTATTTTGAGTTTTTCGCCTTTAAGACAGCTTTAATCCTGAAAAGGAATTTATCCAGAATAGCTGTCTTTTCTGTTGATAATTGTGGAGTCTGGGCTAAAACGGCTTCTGATTTTAAAAGTGTTACCGTTTCTCTCAATCCATTTTTAAATAAAGTGCTTCCTGAGCTTACAATATCACAGATTCCGTCTGCAAGACCAATATTGGGAGCAATTTCTACGGAACCGGAGATCACGTGGATATCTGAAGTAATTCCTTTTTTTTCTAAAAAATTTTTAAGGGTATTAGGATAAGAAGTGGCAATTTTTCTGCCTTGAAAGTAAGCCAGATCATCAGTTTCAATTTCTTTAGGAACAGCGATGGATACACGGCATTTTGAAAAGCCCAGTTTCTCTACAATCTGGATCTTCTTTTGTTTTTCAATTAAAAGATTTTCGCCTACGATAGCTACATCCACCACTCCATCTTCAAGGTATTGGGGAATATCCGAATTTCGCAGATACATGATTTCCATCGGGAAGTTGTCTACGGAAACTTTAAGCTGATCTTTTCCGTTGTTGACAAAAATTCCGCAGTCTTTAAGAAGCTGCAGGGATTCTTCGTATAAACGGCCACTTTTCTGGATCGCAATTTTTAATTTACTCATTTCGTCTTTTTTAGAGTCCGAGTAAATAAAAACTGATCTGTTGAAATTTCTGAGGAGAATTCAGGAAACAAAAAAACCGCCTATTTACTCAGACGGTTTTTAAATATTTTTGATTTTAGCACAAACATATATCAATCAATTCCGTCTAACAGAGATGATGATAGTAATGATGTAATGCTAAAAAAATTGGCTTCATTGCATTGAATTATGATGCAAATGTAGGATTTATTTTTAAAATGCAAAGTTTTTTCAGATAATTTTTTGATAAAAATTCATCAGGTTCTTTGCAATGGGTTCGTCATTAAACTTCTGAACAAACTCGAAACCCTTTTCCTCACGGCGTTTTCTTTCGGATTCATTATCCCATAAAAATTTTATCTTGGCTCTGATATCAAGATCATTTTTCGGATCAATGTAAACCGAGTCTTTTCCACCTGCTTCGGGCAGACAGCTTGTATTGCTTGTCACCACTACTGTTTTCGAGAAAAGCGCTTCTATAACCGGGATTCCGAAACCTTCAAAGAAGCTTGGATACACAAAAATATCAGCTAATTTGTAGATTACCGCCAATTCATCCATAGAAACTCCTTCCAGAAACAAAACTTGTTTTTCCATTTTGTTTTTCTTCAGGAAGCTTTCTATTTTTTGATAGTATTTAGTCTTTCTTCCTACCACTACCAGTGGAATTCCTGTGTCTTTAATGGCCTTTACCACATTCAGAAGGTTCTTTCTATCTTCAATGGTTCCTACATTCAGGATAAACCTTTCAGGAAGCTTAAATTTATCTTTAGCAGCTTGGATCTGTTCCGGAGACTGTTGTTCTTTAAAAGCTTTATGACAACCCTGATAAATGACGTCAATTTTGCTTTCAGGAACTTTTAAAAACTCAATAATATCTCTTTTGGTCTGTTCTGAAATCGCAATGATTTTATCAGCCATATGAGCCGCTTTTTTAAATTTCCAGAAGTGGATTTTACGGTCAAAAAAAGAATAATACTGCGGATACCTTACAAAGATCAGATCATGGATGGTTACGATCTTTTTAATAGGTGTCTGATCCCATTTCAAAGGTAATTCACCTGATAAACCATGGAAAATATCAGCACCTTGTTTTTGAGCATCTTTCCCCATTTTCAGCTGGCGTGAAAGGCTTCCTTTTGAAGTCTCCACAAACTTTACATTGGGACGGTCAAGAATATCTTTTCCGCGCTCAGATTTGTTTTTATTGAGCAGCAGATATTCATTGTCCGGTTCATATTGAGAAAGAATTCTTACCAGATCTCTTGAATAGTTGCCCAGCCCGGATGTATTATGGAAAAAACGTTTTGCGTCAAAAGCAATTTTCATGCGTATATCTGTTTTTGAAATTCCTGAAACGTACCAAAAGTATGGCCTTTTTCTTTAAGCCATCCTAAAAAGGTATCAAATCTTTCCACCATTTCTTTTCCGGAGTTTTTCACCGTAAAACCAGGTAATTTGAAGGCTTCGTCTTTAATAGATGAAAATTCCCAGGGATGGAAATAGATATTCAGATATTTATCTTTTTTCAAGACATCAGCAGCCAGTTTTTTATAGATGCCTAAAGGGAAATTGTGAAAGCTTAACCAGAATAAAGGAATTCTGAAATTCGGGGATACCGATGCAGGAACCTGCATTACATTTCCTTCCTTAAAGTAGGTTCTTGGTACTTTAAGATTGTTGTATCTTCCGGGTAAAAACGTAGGATTGATGGATGAATTGTATGAATAGCCTGCTTTTTCGACTTCTTTTTCATCTACAGGCATCATCCTCGGCATTCTTAATCCGGTAACTCTTGTGGAGAATAATTCTTCCAGCTTTTCTCTTGATTCTTTCAGGTGTTTATCTTCAAATTCTGAATGAAACCAGGTGTGGGAAGCCAGTTCATGCCCTTCATTCAGTAATCTTTCAATAAGATGTTTGCTGTTTTCTGCAAAGACTACAGTTGAAAAAAAGGTAGCTTTTGCCCCGTGTTTTTTCAGAATATTTAAAATATTTTCAAGTCCGTGCTGAGATATAGAGATTTGTTTATCAAAAGAGATCTCACCTTTGTATTCTAAAGGCATGTCGAACTCCTCGATATCAAAACTTAATAAAACCATTTAAAAATTTTTGTTTTTAATAATATAATTAGGCCTTTCTTTAACCTGTTTAAAGATTTTACCTAAATAAATACCAATGATTCCCAGGATAATCAGTTGAATGCCTCCAAAGAATACGATGGTCATAATTAATGATGCCCAACCTGAGATTTCAGTGTGTACAACAAATGAATGGATAACATAGGCAACATATCCGATCACTGAAAAAAGTGAGAATAAAAAGCCCAGATAGGCGGCTAAATAAAGCGGCTTCACACTAAAGGCTGTAATTCCTGTAAAAGCAAATTTGAGCATTTTTTTCAGGTTATAACTGCTCTCTCCTGCCATTCTTTCCCCTGCTGTAAAATCGATTCCTATTTGTTTATAGCCCATCCAACTGGTTAATCCTCTTAAGAAGAGGTCATCTTCTTTAAAGCTTCTCATTGCTTCTACAGCATTGGCATCCATCAATCTGAAATCAGAACCGCCACCTTTGGTAAGATTTACATCAGAAAGACTGGATAACAGTTTATAGAACACATCTGAGGTTTTCCTTTTAAAATAGGAAATCTGCTTGGGATAGGTTCTAACTGTAAATACAATATCATAGCCTTCTTCCCATTTTTTAAGCATTTCAGGGATGAGTTCCGGCGGGTGCTGAAGATCGCCATCCATTGAAATAACAGCGTTTCCGTCTGCATAATCCATTCCGGCTTTTACTGCCGGCTGATGCCCAAAGTTTCGGGAAAACTCAATAAATTTTACTTCTTCATATTTTTGAGACAGTTCTTCCAACTTCTGTTGTGTGTTATCTCTGCTTCCGTCATTAACAAAAATGATTTCAAAATCATAATGCTCCAGCCCTGAAAAAACTTCTTTTATTTTTTCATGAACTAAAGCAACGTTACCTTCTTCGTTGTGAGCAGGAATGACAATAGAAATTTTCTTCATATATTAATTTAAAGTGTAGTCCTTTTCAAAGTCTTTGGTCATCAGTTCGTAAATTACTCTCAACCAAACTACGATACAAGGTACGGCTTTCAAAGAATATTTAATAATATAATTCTGTTTGATGAATTTCGGGAATAAATCTGATGGTGAAAAACAGGTTAAAATGATTACAAATACCAATAATCCGATAATGAATGGCGTCTTTTCTTTCTGAAGCGTGAACCAGATCATTACCCCCGCTACAGCAATAATATATGTCGGTGATTCTGATCCTGAGCTGAACAATACCAAAAACAGCAATGTAGAAGCCAGAATCATCAATTGGAATGCATAGTTTTTATACTGTTTGATTCTGATATACGGCAATGCAAATACAGGAACTCCAAATGCTAAAAAGGTAAGATTGGAAATAGATGCGTCACCTAAAATTCTTCTTACAAACCCCATCAAAGATATATCCTGCATATTTCCTAAGATCTGATTATCATTATTTTTAGAGATCAGGGAAGTTGCCCAATCTGAATAGCTCTGAATGACAAACTGAGGACTGGAATAGATCATTGGAATCACCAAACACAGGATAGCAATACCAATTCCTGAAAGAATAAATTTGACTTTATTTTTGATGAAGAAAAACTGTGATAACCCTACAATTCCGTAAAGCTTTACAAAAATTCCCACTACAATGGCCGTAGCTGACTGTACTTCTTTTCTTTCGTAAATGAATATTGCTGAAAGCATTAAAAGCCCTACCAAGGCTACATTGAACTGAAGGCTTACTGCAGCAGTGATAAACTCCTGCAAACACAATAAAGCAAAAAGCGCTTTTTTGGCATCTGAAAACGGAAGTTTGTGAATGGCGTACAGGAAAATGGCTGTGTTGGCAACATTCCAAAGGGCAATTCCCATCCAATCCGGCATAACGGCAAAAGGAGCGATCAGTAAACTGAAGAATACTCCATAATGATTCATGTCTGAATAGAGTTCAGGATATCGTAAATAGAGATTTTTCTCATCAATAGTATTGAAAAAAACACCCTTGAAAATCAGGTAATTGTTGATCGCCTGAGGGCCTCTGGAAAATTTGGAAAGTGCAGTAGCGATGGCTACAATAATATAAACCCCAAATATATATTTAGGGTTTAATAGTATTTTAAGAAATTTTTCTTTCAAAATAAGTGGTATTAGTTTAAAAACTTAATCTTAAACAGCTACATTATTGTCTCTCAATGCATCATTAAGAGAGGTCTTTTTATCTGTAGATTCTTTTCTCTGACCGATAATCAGTGCACAAGGAACCTGATATTCTCCTGCCGGATACTGCTTTGTATAGCTTCCAGGAATTACTACAGAACGAGCAGGAACTCTACCTTTAATTTCGATAGGCTCACTTCCAGTTACATCAATGATTTTTGTAGAAGCCGTTAAAACAACATTAGCACCTAATACGGCTTCTTTTTCTACGTGTACTCCTTCTACAACAATACATCTTGAACCGATGAAACAATCATCTTCAATGATTACCGGAGCTGCCTGTAATGGCTCCAATACCCCACCGATACCAACACCACCACTCAGGTGAACGTTTTTACCGATCTGTGCACAGCTTCCTACTGTTGCCCACGTATCTACCATTGTTCCTGAATCTACATAAGCCCCAATATTTACGTAAGATGGCATCATAATTACACCTGAAGCTACGAAAGAACCTTCTCTTGCAATGGCATGAGGAACTACTCTTACTCCTTTTTCCGCATAATTTTTCTTTAAAGGAATCTTGTCATGGAATTCAAACGGACCTACTTCAATAGTTTCCATCTTTTGGATTGGGAAATACATTACTACTGCTTTCTTCACCCATTCATTTACCTGCCATCCGTTTTCCGTAGGCTCAGCTACACGAAGTTCTCCGGAATCTAATAAAGAAATCACCTCTCTGATCGCTTTCTGGCTGTCTTCATTTTGTAATAAATCTCTATTATCCCAAATGTTTTCAATAGTTTGTTGTAACGACATGTTTCTTATTTAAATTAGTTTGAAAAATTATACCCGCCAAAGATACAAAAAAGTTCAGCAAAATGATTTTTAAGTTTTTGCTTTTAATAAAGGCTCAACATATGCCCAACCCTCTTTTTATAAGTAAGATAAATAGATCCGTGCTGTCTTCGTAAATGTTCTTCTTCAAGGTGTATATGAATGTGTTTCAAAATACCTCCTATTATCAGTAAAAAAAGGCGATTGGTGAAAGAAAAGAAATATCAATTGTATTCGATTAAACAGTTTATAAGGCAATATGTATTTTATCTAAACTGTTAATTTAGCAAGACCTTTTGTCTTTTTAAATTCTGTAAGACTCATTTTATGCTTCTTTTTAAAGAATTTATTTAAATGGCTTTCATCTGAAAAACCAAACTCAGTAACAATCTCATTGATCCTCATATCACTGAAAAGAAGGCGGTGTTCAATTAATCTCAATTTATAATTCAGGATATAATGGGTAATAGTTTCTCCACACTGGTTTTTAAAATAGCTGCCGATATAGGTTTCAGAAAGCCCGAATTCACGAGCAATTACAGATACTTTCAAAAGTGCCGGATCATGAATATTTCCCTGAATATAATTAATAATTTCAACGATTCTTTTGTCTGTATTGGATGATGCATATCCAACCCGCATTTTGGATATATTTCTCGCTGCAATTACAATTAATGCGTTCACATAATGCAGTGTTAATTCTTCCTGGTAAAGATCAGGATGATTCAGACCATGAAGCAGTGAAGTAACAATAGAATCTACCAGAACAACATCAGGTTTATTCTGTAAAATACAGCCGGAAAGATAAGAAGCACCATATAATAAGCACCCTATTGAATTAATATTATTCCATTTGTAATCTTTTACATAACGTTCACTGAACTTTACGAGTAAAAGCCCGGTTTTTTCTTCAATATCCAAATGGTGTTTATCATCAGGGGTAAGCAGTATCAGACTTCCTTTGCTATAAGAAGCAATATTGTTATTGATGGTAAAAGATCCTTTTCCGGAAATGACATAGATAATCTGAAAGAAGGAATACTGATTGCCTTTTAAAGGACAATTTTCAGTTTCATGATATTCAACTTTAACCAATTGATCTATGTTCTCTCTTTTCATATGAAGATATTTAATTGTTTTTTAATGGTCATATGGAATCGCATCGTCTTCATTCGTGTTTGCATTGGCAAATCATGGCGATTTCATGTGGTAAATGTACTTATTTATCATTAAAATATACTGATTTTTTACATTTTTTCTGTTCAAATTTGCTATATCAAAATTTTTACAATCAATGAAAAGATCAATCTACGTCCTTGCACTTGGGGCTTTCGGTATTATTACCACTGAATTTGGAGTTGTTGGAATTCTTCCAACCATCAGCAGACAATTCGGGGTATCCATAGAAACAGCAGGATGGCTACTAAGTGCTTTCGCCATTACTGTGGCGGTTTCCTCACCTTTTATCACTTCCTTTACATCTAAAATAAACCGTAAGTTCCTTCTATGTCTCGTTATGAGCATATTTGTACTGTCAAATCTGATATCTGCATTTTCTACGAATTTTACTATGCTGATGATTGCCCGTATACTCCCAGCAGTGCTGCATCCGCTTTTCTGGAATATCTCTATTGCTATCGCATTTAAAGAAAAAGGAGCAAAAGGTGTATCTACTGTAATGCTTGGGCTGAGTTTGGCCACTGTTCTAGGTATTCCTATGACAACCTACGCCGCTGATCTATTTCATAACTGGAAGGCTTCATTTTTCCTGAGCAGCGCTATCAGTTTAATTGCGTTTATTGGATTATTGCTTTTTATTCCCTCCATACCTGCAGAAAAAGAAAGGTCTGACCAAAGCCAATTGGATGTATTGAAAAACCCCTTCTTGTGGATCAATCTGGTTTCTACTATTGGTACATTGGCTGCTATGTTCTCCAGCTACACCTATCTTACCGCTTATCTTGAAGAAATTACCAAAATGGATGGTGCCCGGATCAGTATTATGCTGCTTCTTTTCGGAAGTATGGGAACTCTTGGGAACTGGCTCATGGGAATCGCTTTAAACAGGAATGTAAAACTCACGACAAGAGCATTTTTATTATTATTAATTACGGTACAAGTTCTTGCCTATGCCCTAGGTGGCGTCTTTATTCCTATGGTCATCATTGTGTCTTTCTGGGGCATGATCCATACAGGTGGTTTTTTAGTTTGTAATATCCGTACTACACAGAATATTCCTCATCATGCGCTGGAATTTGTCAACAGCCTGCTAACATCATCTTTTAATATTGGAATCTCATTAGGTGCATTTCTGGGAGGAATTGTAAGTTCTTATTACGGAGTTCAACATGTTCTTTCTGTAAGTGTTTTGCTTCTTACCGCTACATTTGTTCTAAGTTTCTTTTCTTTTCCGAAAAAAGCGGCAACAAACACAACAGATGAAAAGGAGGAAGAGGAAGAGATTGCAACTGCTTTATGTGAAAATATATAATAGATGTCCAGAGACATTATACTCTAAATTCAAAGCAGCTCTTTTCTAAATGAGCTGCTTTTTGATTAGGTTTTATCATATTGAACGGGCTAAAGCTCGTCCCTATTGAATCAGTATACAGAATTTAAAACTATAAAGATCTTATTCATCATTTTTTATGTCAACTCCGGACCCTCAATAATAAACTCCATTGTCCGTTCAACATGCTTGTTTTCAATAATTCCAGTGGCATATTTGCTATTCCGTCCGAAATTATATTTTGTAAGATAAGCCTGGTTGATGTCATCAGTGAGTTGATTTAAGTCTTCAGGAATTACTGCTTGTACATTATATATTATATTGTCACATTTGATCTGTCCTTGCGGGCATTTCAAGAAAGTAGTATACCAGCTTTTTTCAGCTAAACCCCATGATCTGGCAAAAATCCTGTTTTGAACAACCACCATCCAGATCTCCAGAAATCCAGGTCTTTCCGGTCCGGCTTTTATTCCGATAAGAGTATGGGCTCTGATGTATTCTACGGCTTTGCTTTTATCCATTTTTAAAATTTTCTGTAAAACTAGGAGAAGAAGAATTGAATAAAAACTTTTTTATACAGATGGGCTGCAATCAGATGTATTTGTGTAATTGACGGATGTCGTTTGATTTTTAAAGCATCATTTTACTGATAGCTTCAAGAAGGCAGTCTTTATAACTTTTAGCAACAGCAATCTTTAAATCTCCGCATAAGAGATGATTATCTTCAAAGGATTCAATATTGGTTAGGTTCACAATATAAGAGTTATGAACCCGCATGAATTCTTCCGGCAGATTTTCAATCAGATCTTTAAGGGTTCTGTAATAGATGTATCTGTTTTGGTGTATGGTATGTACTTCTACATAATTTCCCAGACCTTTGATAATACTGATGTCCTTAAAGAAAAGTTTTACCAGTTTTTTGTCTGTTTTAATAAAAGCAAACGTTCTGTTCTCCATGAGAAGTGTTATAAAACCCTTTGGGCATGAAGATAAGCTTTGTTCCAGTATTTTTCGTTCAACGATGAAATAATCACTCCTTTTGAAGTAGACGCATGGATGAATTTCACTTCCCCATCCGGACCTATATCATGAACAATTCCTACGTGAGATACTCTGCTTCCACCAGCTGTGGCAAAAAACAATAAGTCACCGGGTTTTACGTCTCTGATATCAATATTTTGTCCTGTTTCAGCCTGATCGGAAGATCTCCTTGGAAGATTAAACGAATTTTCCTCAAAGACTTTTACGGTAAATCCAGAACAGTCAAAGCCTGAAGACGTATTCCCCCCGAATCGGTAAGGTGTGCCCAGATATTTTTCTGCATCCTTTAAAATGTCATTGATAGATCTTGATACATTTCCATTAAACTTAGAATCCAGTTTTCTTAGATTTTCAGATCTTACCACTGTTTTGGATCCGGATTTCTTACCGGAAGAAACATTTTTTGAAGATCCGCAAGACACTACAAAAGCAGATGCAATGAATAATAGGGAAAGCTGCTTTATACTCAATTTTTTTTCAAATAACCCTGGTTCCATATTCGTCTGATTTTTACTTGATTAACGATTGATGTACAAATATACATTTTATATTTTAATTATAATATAACTATACTACAACTATATGATAAATATATGTTAAAATTTTGATTTTCATTATTTATTGTTATATTTGAATTCAATTCTGGCGATATGGCAACCTATGAAAGTCTCATCAAAATAAAAGGCTCTGTGGGAGATCTTGTTTTTTATACTCTGAATGGCAAAAATGTGGTTCGGAAGAAAAGCGGATTCAATAAAAAAGCTTTTAAAAAAGATCCGTCTTATGAAAAAGTAAGACAGAACAGTTCTGAGTTTGGACATTGTTCAAAAACAGGAAAGATCATCAGAAAAAGTCTGGACCCTTATCTAAAAGAAACTGGCGATGCCCTACTCTACCAGAAATTTGCCAAGCTGATGACTGAAATAAAGGATTTGGATGTAATTTCTGAACGGGGAAAGCGGACTGTTGAAAACGGATTAAAGACAGACACTGGGAAAAAGCTTCTTAATACCTTTCAGTTTGGTGAAATTAAAAATGTATTCACAGAAATAGAACGCCGGGAACATGTTCTTAATGTAAAAGCAGCACAAGTTGAAAAAGCAATAATAATTACATTAAGGCTGGACTCAGAAAACTATACTGTTGAAAAGGCTGAAGAAAATTTATATTTGAACCAGGATAAAATATTTTTTAAGCAACAGTTTTCAGATAATGATTTTGTTCTTTATTTTATGGTCCTGAAGAATGAAAATAATGAAATTTCCCACATGGGATTTGTATGAATAAAAAAGCCTGCAAATTTGCAGGCTTTGTCTTATTTCTTTTCTCCTTTCCATGTTCCGTATTGTGCCGGTGTTGGAAGTGCATTGGACCAGCTTCCGTTTCCTTTTTTATCCGGATTAAGCTTCCCTTTAAATTCTCCTTTTGAAGGAAGACCTACTGTTCCTACCAGGTCTCCGCTATTACTCAGGTTACCGGAAATATTATAATTTTCACTATTAACATCGGAATGCATGGTTCCTGACACTTTCCCCGTTTTATCAACCACAAAATTCCACACTCCTTTATCACCGCCTTCATAAGTTCCAGACCATGTTCCTACATAATCATAAATGGTATCATCATCAGAACTGCAACCGATAAATAAAAATGCCGTTAGTAAAAGTAAAAAAAGTTTCTTCATAGTTTCTAGTAGTTTTATAACCTAAAAATCCTGTATCCCCTATTACATTGTATCTATCAATATCCTGTTATAGAGAATGAGCTTAATATTTATTATTTTTTTATTTCGTGCAAATCTACTAATTTTTTTATTCAAATTATCTGAATTTTAATTAGTAGACAATATTTTTATTAAAAACAAACCTATTTCGGCTAAAATACAAATATTTTTCAAATATTTTAAGGAACATTAATTTTTGAGTTAATGTCTTGAATCTTTATTTATTTTTTTCATTAATAAACATATAATGTATCATAAAATTAAATGTAACATATTTTTAATTAGGTTTTTATCTCTTATAAACACATATTTCCTATATTAGTGAAAAATTTAACCACATCTAAAAATCATGAAAAGAAAGATTGCTTTTTTGGCAGCAATTGCTTTGTATAGTTTGGCAAATGCTCAAATTGGGATAAATACAACCACACCTACCCAAACATTGGACGTTAACGGATTAGTAAGAGTAAGAGGACTTTCAAATCCTGACAATAAAATTGTTTCTGCTGATGCTCAGGGAGTTTTAACGCTAATCTCCCCTGAAGAGATTTTTGCTCCTAAAGCATTATTAAATACTTCCATGTCTTCTACTGAGCAAAGATTCACCGTATATGAAGGAAAATGCTTTCAGCCTGGTGACAATGCATCTTCCTGCACTGTTTCTTTAAATCATTATACTTCCTGTGCCGGGTTTAATAATCCTGTAGAAACATTAGTAGTTGTAGGACAAAGTATTAATACGAGTAACGGGCAATTCTTAGGTTCATGGACGGCACGATATATTGATAATAAAGGGTTTTCAAACACTACAGCTGTTGCTAACCAAACAGCTCCGGACTATCCCAGAATTTCCTATCCCGTTGCTAATTCCGCGAATTATTTAGGAAACGGAAATTTTAATGGGCAATGCAATACGGATCTTGTAACAACTATTAATCAGACAACCGGAGATATAAAAATAGAATCTGTAAAGAGAAACATGTATGCACATCTTGTATACCTGCTTAACATTGCTCGTTCAAGAAGTTTATAATCAATTTCAAAAATAAAAAAAGACTGATTCTAATCAGTCTTTTTTCTACAAACAGTACTTTCCTGTTGGAGTACTTTTATGGATTGCTAAAATTTAATCTCTATCATTTTATATTACTGTTCAAATTGAGTTGTAATTGATCAAGAGTATATAAAACCTTGTTATTCCACAAAGTTATACATTGTCTGCTCAGTTTTATATTTTTTTTAATTTAGTGCAATCAAAGGCGTATGAAATCAGAATACAAATAAGCACCCGATTATAGAAATGAGTAATAATGATTTACTGGAGACTTCCCAAAAGAAATCTAATGATATTGTATTCAAGATTATTGTTCCCCTTCTTGGGTTATTGTTTGTAGTCATCAATCCCTTATCCCTTTTTGCCATTTCAGCTTTACTGGGTATTCTTCTTTATATTATTGTTTTTCGCAAGACCATTTTCAGTAAACTATTCTTATTTTCCCTTGCAGCAATTTATACTGTTATTCTATTTATTTATTCCGTTTCGCCCAAAATTCAATATATGGAATTTATAACAACACATCCCCATTGGGTTGAAGTTGACGGAAACTCTTTTCGTGTTAATGTCAATTGGCAAGGGAGTAAAAACCGAAGGTCAGTAGCAGATATAACGTATCAATACCGCATTAATCATAAATTCATTAATGCATCTGAAAAGAATGTGTTAAAAAATAATGCATACAGTATATTTTGGAATTCGAAAAAAGAAAAAAATGAGTCTAATCAGAAATTAAAAAAACGGGTAGAATCTTATATTCAAAAGAAGAATTTCAAAATTCTGAAAAATCCGGATTCTGAAGAAAGCAGGCTATTTATTCCTTTAGATAATGTGTTGTTTTCTAATTCTTTCGGTATTCAATTTCTTGTTACGATTTCTAAGATAATGCTGATTCCCTTTTTCTGTTTTTTAATTCTCTTTTTTTGGAAGGACAATCATATCAAGAACTCAAAATAAACAGGCAACTGGAATTAAAATATAAATTTGGAAAAAATATTCATACAAATATTTGTGCATATCATTTAAATACTTACTTTTGTACCACTTCAAAACGGGGGATTGGCGCAGTTGGCTAGCGCGTTTGACTGGCAGTCAAAAGGCCACGGGTTCGAATCCCGTATTCTCCACTGGTGTAGTAGATAATGAAATCTTCAAAATACACTAAAAACTTAATTAATCCTGCAAATTCTTTGAATTTGCAGGATTTTTTTTTACAGAATCGCAATTTGCAAATAACTCATAAGGTTTGTGAGCTGCCAGGGATCTTTGTAATTGATGAAAGTACTTCAAGATCTTGTTTGGTTACTGGTTCTATACTTCAAAAAATTTATAAAAAAAGGGAGAATAGACAGGATGACTCTACTTGTCGTCTATTGTCATATATTTAAAAGGTTATTGTGTCTGTTTGTTTTGAGTAAACCAAGATTTTCTTCACGAACCGCAAAACAGAGTAAACATGTAGTAATCTTGTCGGCATATGGCTTTTATTTTTAAACCTTTTATAATTTTACCATTTACTACTTTCTGGTAATTTTTTTCGTCTCGGTTTTTCCGTCACTAAATGCAATGGTAAAAAAATAGATTCCGGAAGGAAATGCTGAAATATCTATTTTATCGGCTTTTTTAAACGTTGCAATCTTTCTCCCTTCTGCATCGTTCATTTCTATTTTTACTACTTTATCTCCATTTTTTATATTCACATAATCTGAGCTAGGGTTAGGATAAATATCAACCTTCTTCCTATGGTCTGTAATATCTACAGTGCCTAATGTAAGTATATTTTTCCCGTAACTAAGTGCACGACCATAAATTGTAGGAAGCCCCACCATGGAAGTCTCTGAAAAACCGATGGTTAATAAAGCTCCTACATAATCTGATGAAATCCAGGTATACCCAACGAAGGTTACATGTGCTGTTGGGCCACCTACTGTATTACTGGTTATATTTTTTTCGATTTTCACTCTCAATGTATTGGGAAATGTTCCTAAAGCTGTTTTGAGTGTTCCATAAGCATCTACAGTAACGGTATTTGTTCCCGTTTCTGTTACTGATGCCGGGGTACTATAACCTGCCCAGGAATCAGTAAAGGATTGTAAATAAGTAACAGGGAATTTTAATTCCAACGATGGATCGGTATAGGTATAATAAGTAGTTAATCCACTATTTACAGATTTAGTTCCAAGGGTCGAAAGCTCATTATTAGCATACTTGAAATAAGAATAGGTCCCTCCTCCTCCCCAGACCATCTTATTAGCTTGTGGGAAATCAGAGCAATTAGCATTTCCACCTGGACAGTCATATCGTGTCTGTGTAGTTGTAATAGCAGATGTATACTGAGAAAAGTCCCAAACGACATTTGCACCGGATGGTCCGGGAGTTAAACTACCCAACTGTGTGAAATCTACTGCATAATAGGTAAGAGAGCCAGGCTGTACCGCATGGGTAGCTGAAATAACCGGTTGTGCACCTATTTTTACCATGATAAAAATTAAAAGAATGAAATATAACTTTTTCATAATGTTTTTGTTTTTTATTATACGATTCAATGATTAATGCCATTCTAATATGGTTTTCGACTTCACAGAAGAACACACATGAAGACATTTCGAATATCCATTTGACTGTTTACTATTCCGTTTTATTAATTTTCTGCTCCCAAAGAAGATGGTCTTTTTTATCAAAATATTGTATGCCTACAAACTTTAAGCTATCTTTATTTTTAAATAAACCGTTATTAGGCTTTCCAAACCCAAGTACAAGTTTTCCATTGGCGTCCTGAATGATTAAAGCTCGTGTACCATCAGATAGAACTGCAGCATGAAAGGCCTCTCTCCCATTGCCCGGATCATCTAAACCCAATGCAACCCCACTTCTTCCATCTTCAAATGTATGGGTACCAAAACCACCTACTTCCATCCCCTTATTGTTATTTAAAAGAATACCTGTAGGTAAAAAAATTCTTCTCCCAACATTTGGATCTGATAATTTCTCACCAAGTTGCATTACATCTATTCCTTTGTCATTCATGAACACTATTCCAAAAGCAGAATGTCTATATTTTTTATACCATTCCATGTATTTGTCTGGGTCTTTGGGGTAAATATCGCTTGCAAAATATTTTCTTACCAAGCTGGTATCTGTTCTAACTCTATCTACTGAATGCGGTATGGGAGCTCCAATCAATATTCTATCTTTACCATTTTCGTCTTCAATAATAATCCCTTTAGTCCTAATTAAATTAACTTTATTAGTTTCGGTAAATCCTAAGCAGAAAATAGCAATTAATACCATGCTTACAAACCCTATAAAAAGTTGTTTCATCCTTTTATAACGCTTTTCGATTTCTTGTAGTTTTTTCAATATTCCGCTTTCCATTTTTAGTTCTTTGTGGTCAGATTTATCTTATAACAAAATTATTATTGCATATGAAGACAAGCAATCCCAATAGTTTGCTATTTTTCATATCACTGAAAACAGGGATTTTATAGTTATGGATATTAATTCTTTTTATCGAAAGTTGTAAACTTGTAAATAATAAAAATAATGTTTCGAGCTTTATTACTTATTTTCCTACTGCCGTTGAATAGCATGGCACAGTTGCAATGGACTGATTCGGGCTATGCCGATAGTTTGCAAAATGTATTGAACAAGCGCATTACGAATCGTGTAAAAGCGGAAACTAATTATCTGCTTTGCCAATATTGGTCATACCGCGATACAGCAAAAGCCAAACAGTTTTTACTGGCCGGTCAAAAAGCTGCCCAAGGATCTACATTCTTAACAGCACTTTATTATTTTTATGAAGGAAGCCTTTATCACAGCCTCAATCCTGAAAAAGCGGCTTTTGATTATTTAAAATCCGACTCGTTATTGGCGAAAGAAGCCATACCTCAAGCAAGCTATTTTAGGGCAAAAGCATTATTCAATTATGCATTGCTTTATGATGACAAAGATAATACGGGGGCTGCTGTAGATATTGTTTTGAACAAGGTTATCCCCATAGCAAAAAAAGCTGGAGATCAGACATTACTGGGAGAAAACTATATGTATGCCGGACAGTTTTTTCAAGGTGCCGGACAGTATAAAGTAGCGGCGCAGTACTATATGCAGGCAATGCAACAGCTGCAAACTACATATAAGAAGTCGATTCTTTTCAGGGTGTATATATATGCCGCCCAAAATTACTGCTTGTTGAAAAGAATGGACGATGCAAAGGCTACTCTTGAAAAGGCAAAAGGACTGCTTCCGTTGTATACCGATACTAAAATGTTGGCAGAATACTATGAGGTAGAAGCTCTGTATTTATGGCAAGGTGAAAAACAGTTTATGCGAGCTCACCAAAGTCTTGACAAAGGAATGGCAATAGCAAAAAAACTGGATGAAGAATACATTTATAACAGCCTGCAATTTTCAAAATACAATCTGTATATGGCCGAAGGCAAAAATAGCAAAGCCATCGAAACATTGAACAGCCTCGCAAAATCTGAATTATATCTGCTTAAAGCCGAAAACAGGAAATCCGTTTATAATGGCCTTGCCCAAAACTATGCTGCCGTTAACAATATGGAGCAGGCTTACCGATGGCAAAAAAAATATGCTGAAACCAGCGACAGTCTTGCTCAGAAAAGGTTGGCCAAAAATATTAATGAACTGGAAATAAAATACCGAACAACTGAAAACCAAAAACGCATATTGGCTCTGGAAGCCGAAAAAAAGCAGGCGGTACTTGCCAATAAAAATAACCGGCTTGCTAGCGGATTGCTTACCGCAGGCTGCATTTTGCTTATTTGTATTGCAGCCTACTCTATAATTTTGTATCGCAAAAACAAAAAAATATCGGCACAACAATTAAAGGATATTCGACAGCAACAGGAAATAAGATTATCTCAGGCCATGTTACAATTGCAGGAAGAAGAGCGAAGTCGTATGGCGCGCGATTTACACGATGGCGTAGGCAGCATGCTTGCGGGAATTAAAATAAATCTTTCGGGTATTGCATCAGAAGTGGATAAACCTTATACCCGCTGCATCAATGATACGATGCGCCAGTTGGATAATTCCGTAGCAGAACTACGCCGCATTGCGCACAATTTGGTACCGGATGTATTGCTACGCTACGGATTGGAAGTGGCTTTACAAGAATTGGCAGAAACCCTTATCTCTCCAAAAACCTCTATTGATTTACAGTGCCTTAATATACGGAAGGATATAGCTATTGGAATTCAGCTTTCCATCTACCGGATTATACAGGAGCTACTCTCCAACGCGGTTAAACACGCTGACGCAAGTAATATACTGGTGCAATGTAGCCAGAACGAGCATATCTTTATGATTGCTGTGGAAGATGATGGAAAAGGACTAGATATCGAAGATCCAGGGATATCCAGGGGTATCGGTATTTCTAATATTAAAAACAGGGTGGCTTACCTGAACGGCACCATCGGCTACTCTCGTGGAAAAGACCAAACAGGAACCATTGTAAATATTGAACTGTATGTTACAGAATAAAATAAAAATAGCATTAGTGGATGATCATCCTATGGTGGCAGAAGGCTTAGGTAAGGTATTGTCATCAGTAGAAAACATAGAAATTACACAGTATTTTTTTGATGGGCATAGCCTGCTTCAGTTTTTAAACCATACTGCCGTAGATATCGTTCTGCTGGATATTACGCTGCCAGATATAGATGGAATTGTGCTTTGCAAAACCATAAAACTTAGTTTCCCTAAAATGATCGTGCTGGCCCTTAGCCACCACCATAATCGTAAAATTATTATGGATATGCTCAACAACGGCGCCAACGGTTATATGCTTAAAAATGTCTCTTTGGAAGAGCTTGTAAATTGTATTGATGCCGCACTAAGGGGCGAAATTGTGTTTAGCCGGGATGTAAAGGAAATTATTATTTCGCCCCAATTGTCGGGTCATGAAAAATCCATACGTCTTACCAACAGAGAAAAAGAAGTGCTGGGCCTGATTGCCGCCGGTAAAACAACCATGCAAATGGCAGAACAATTATTCATCAGCAAGTTTACAATAGAAAGCCACCGCAAAAACCTGCTGCAAAAATTTGAAGCCAAGAATGTTGCCGAATTAATAAGGATCGCTTCGGATAAAGGTTTTTTGTAATGGCTATTTGCCGCCATACTTCATCGTATAAAGCTCAAATTCAGATAATCTTATACTAACAAACCCATGTGAAATTGATATAAGAAAAAATAGTATTTTAGTATTCAACAATATAATTTATATACCATTTTACAGTATTATATGGAAGCAATCAACAGATGTCTTGCCAATCTTGACGAGAGGGAGCAAAAACGTTATCGTTTTGAATTTGCCAAGCTAGATGAAAATCAGCAACAACAGTTAGATGAATTGGTTGCCCGCATGGAAAACGCTGGAGCAACAAAACCTCTGAGCTGGGCTTGGAGCGAATTCAGCGAGGGAATTCCTCAATGGGCCCGTTTTATGATCCTAAAAGGTATTTATCAATCGGCGAATGATGTGGAAGGTAATGCGGATGCAGCCCTGGAATTCAATCAGGATGCCGGTGAAATCTTTGAAGAGATTTCCAAAGCAGTTGGTGAAAAGAAACTAAAACAGTTCCTTACCGCATATAGCAAAGGTATGTTATATAATATGATCGGAATCTTTGATGAAGGAAACCCCGATTACGATAGCAAAGATAGCTGGCTATTGGTGACACAAGACCGCGAATCGGATATAATAGCAAGACCAATCAGTGGATTGCACGAAGACTTTCTGGAATTTGACAGAGAGTATACATCGGAATAATAATCAATAGATAATGAAAGCTATATTGATTTTTATTGGTTTAATCATGTTTGTCATTGTCACAATTATGATCTTTAATTCATGTTCCCGTAAGATTACCAGAAAGTTATTAACACACAATAAGGTCTATCACTGGAAAATCTATCATATCACCGAAAATAATTATCCAGCCGGAAAATTCCAGTATTTTGAGGTATATCTAGGGGAACAAAAACTGGTTCTGCCCAAGGAGATCTCTGGCGGTGTACGCGAAATTTCCCAGTTTCATGCCGCCGGGTCATTTGGTAATTACGAAACAGATTATAACTCTGTATTGATTATGTTTGAAGCCATTTCAAAGAGCACCCAAGGTTTTGATGAGCGGAATATGGTCAGCATTAAAATCACTGCACTGACCAAAAATAAATTATTGCTGGCCAATTTGTCCAACGGTGAAATAGCAGAAATTAGCTACTAATCCTTACTTTGAATCTTTTAAATTTTTGTGTTTTAATGATTTCAAATCTATCCTAAACACAATAATAATTCTCTATATATAGATTTAATTTAATGAAAATTTATTTTTTGTATAAAAATGATGATATTTCTCAATTTTTTTTACAAAATAAATGCATATCTTATCATCAAAACAGACTCATTTTAATTAAAATTATTGATATAACAAACTACAAATTAAAGTGTTAAATAAAGTTAACACATCATAAAACAACTAGCAATTGTGCTCAGTATTCGACATTTACAAAATTCTGTAAAAAAGATTTAATACATAATTAAAAAATAAATTTTCATCTTTGCAGCCTTAAAATCAAACACGCTAGTTTATTTCATGAGCACTATTTTAAAAAAGCGACTTCTTATAGCGCTTGTATTGCCAACGGCCGCCTTGTATTATGGGCAGAGTACGAAGGATTCTTTAGAAAAATCTAAATCTATTGATGAGGTGATGTTGGTAGGTAGAAACCTTTCCCAAACAGCCAAAGAGAGAAAAACCCCTGTTGCAGTTTCTAATATTAAGGCAGCTGAAATTCAGGAGAAATTGGGAAACAGAGAATTCCCTGAGATTATGAAGTCTACTCCATCTGTTTACGTTACCAAAGTAGGTGGTGGATTTGGAGACAGCAGAATTAACATGAGAGGTTTTGATGGTGCCAATATTGCGGTAATCATCAACGGACAGCCTGTTAATGACATGCAGGGAGGTACCGTGTATTGGTCTAACTGGACCGGGCTAGCAGATATTGCCAGCTCTATTCAGATTCAGAGAGGTTTGGGAGCTTCTAAATTTGTAGTTCCTTCTGTTGGAGGAACCATCAATATTGTAACCAAAGCTACCGATTCTGAGCAAAAAGCAATGATTAAAGCAGAAGCTGGTAATGACAATTATTCAAGATTATCTGCGATGTACTCTTCAGGATTGAAAAACAAATGGGGAACTACTGTATTGCTTTCCCGTTGGCAAGGTGATGGGTATATCAATGGAACTAAAGGTGAAGGGTATTCATGGTTTTTCTCTACAGGATTTAAGCCGAATGAAAAACATGCGTTCAACTTCATTGCAACAGGTGCCCCACAGGTACATGATACAAGAAGATCTTCTGCAACCGGTGCTAATGTAGCAACTTTACAGCAGTTTGAAACTTATGGAAGAAGATATAATCCACAAACAGGAATGCTGAATGGTTCTCAATTCAATTTAGCCCCTAACTTCTACCATAAGCCAATTGCATCATTAAACTGGGACTGGAATATTAATGACAACCTGAAATTATCAACTGTTGTTTACGGTTCATGGGGACGTGGCGGCGGTGGTACCGGGCTTAACGGTTCCATTAAAAATGCTAAAGGAGATATCATGAACTTCACAAACTCTGGTCCTGGTGGTGACGGTACTATTAACTGGGATATGATTTATCGCTATAACAGAGGAGGCGCAGTAACAGATTATAATGGAAATACCTTCCAGAAATCTGCTTTCGTTGCCCCTGCAGGCTCTCCTACCGATTATAATGGACGAAACGTAGCTACTTTAAACGGAACTACTGGTATCGTTAGAAAGCAAAGTATTAATGCTCATGACTGGTATGGAGTAATTGCTGACCTTAATTATAAAAAGAACAACTGGACTTTTAACGGAGGGATCGACCTTAAGACTTACAAAGGAGCTCTTTATGATATTACCACTGATCTGTTAGGATCGGATGCTTTATTTGTTAAAAATTCTGTAAACGCTCCAAACGGTTATTATGTTGACCGTACAGTGAAACCGGAACCATTAACAAAAACAGGTGATACTCAAAAAATATCTATCCACAATGAAGGTCTTGTAAAATGGGCTGGTGTATACGGAATGGTTGAATATAGCTCTGAAAAACTAAGTGCATCTGTTCAGGGATCGGTTTCTGAGCAGTATTATAAGAGAAGAGACTATATGCTGTACACTCCTGGAAACCAAGACACCAAATGGTATCACAAAACAGGTTATATCGTAAAAGGAGGAGCTAACTATAATATTGATGATCACCATAATGTATTTTTCAATGCAGGGGTTATTTCAAGACAACCATTATTTAATGCCTTATTCCCTTCCAACCAGAACATCTACAATGATGCAAAGAATGAAAGAATCTTCTCTTTAGAGCTGGGATATGGTTTCAAATCCCGTTATATAGATGTTAATATCAATGCATACAGAACGCAGTGGGATGACAGATTCATTTCAAGAACATTTAATGCAGGAGCTGCTGATGTTGCTAAATTCTCTCAGTTAAAATTAGGAAATGCTTATTTCTATAATGCTCTGAATGTTGGACAACTTCATCAGGGTGTTGAATTGGAAGCGAAAGCAAGACCTTTTGCTAACCTTAGACTGAGAGGAATGGTTTCATTTGGAAACTGGAAATATAAAGGAAATGCAAACTTCAATATTCTTGATGTTCAAAGCAACCAGGAAGTTGCCGGTGCAACAGGAACAATCAATATCAAAGATCTGAAAGTTGGTGATGCTGCCCAGACAACAGCAAGTTTAGGAGTTGACTATAACATTACCAAAGCATTCAGTATTGATGCAAACTGGGAGTATTATGACAAATTATATGCACAGTTCAACCCTATCAATTTCCTTACAGAAGCTGACAGAGAAAGAGGAATTGTAAAATTACCAAGCTATAACCTATTCGATGTAGGAGCAAGCTACAAATTTGAAATCGGTCAGAAAAAATCGTTAACATTAAGAGCGAATGTTTACAACTTGTTCAACAAATACTATATTTCTGAACTAAGTTCCAATATTCACGCTTCTGATAAGATTGGTTCTGGTCCGGATAAAGGAAAAACATACCAGGAAGCTGGCAGAGTTTACCAGGGTATTGCTGATGCCAATACAGGTTTCTTAGGGTTCGGAAGAACGTGGTCTGTGGCTGCTACTTTCAGATTCTAATCAATCGATCTGAATATAATTAATTGAACCCGCCATCTTTTGGCGGGTTCTTTTCTTTTGAAAGATGTTGTTATTTTCTCTTAGCAATATCATTATTATTCAACCGATTTAATCTTTAAATCCATATCAATCATATAAGCAAGATGTTCATGCATTTTTTCTATGAAATGAAGCTCAGCATTCATGATCCTGCCAGATGATTTTTCAAAATTATATTTTGTTTTGACACTGAATTCAAACTGGTCAATAGAAAATTCCTTCTCATTTTCATAAAGCTTTTTGATATGACTTTTCATTAATTCATCCCGGTTGTTCAGCACAGCGTGAAACTCTACAGAAAGAGTATTGCTTTCCTCTTCAAGCTTTACCAGTTTGAGCTGATAATTATATTCTACTCCCAGCATCAGTCTGGAATGGATACTCAGTAGGCTGGATAGAAAACTGTAGTATTCATTAGGTGGAAATATCAGACTGTACACTTCGGGCAGCAACAGAATATACTGTAAGTTTTTCTTCAGTTCTCCCTCAAAACTTTTCAGTCCTTTTTCATAATTGGTAACCAGTTTAATCTGATCTTTTTCTTCCGGAAAAACAGATGCCAGTTTATCCTCTTTCCATTCTTCCCAGCTCTTCCACAGCTCATCTGTATTCTCAACAGAAAGTATCTTTCCGTTTGCATTTCTTTTGATATAAAGATTACGCGAAATATCAGCAAGGGCAAGACTTTGCAATAAAAAAGGCTTCATTGAATGATCTTCCGTATCTCCTGTAATCTCCTGAAGGGTTACGGTATTGTAAATAAAATCTGATTCTTTTTGCTGGTGAACCAACAGTTCAGATGAAGTTTTTAAAAAGACTGGGGGATTGTCTTTACCCATCAGAAAAGTATTCTCCACATTCAGGGTATATTCCTGCGAGAATTTTTCAAGCTGAAGAAGAGGAATATTTTCCCCGAAAAAGAAATTTGAGATACTCATTGCCTTATTTTAGCTCCTGTATAATCGAATTAATGATCTTTTCTAAAGATGTTTTATTTATTATGAAAAATTGGTTTTTATATATTTGCCCATTCCGCATTAATGATTTCATCCACAATATTCTGATGTCTTCGATATTTTATTTATTTTTTTTACTTTCCGCTATCATCTGATCTAATAAATCATCAAACTCATTTCTTTCCGGATTGACATCCATATAATTGAGTGTGAAATTGTTTTTCAAATAATTAAGCAGTTCTTCATCAACTAATAACGACTTTTCCGGACCAATAATGATATCGTCAACATCCTGCTTTCCGATAATCTTCATCCAGTAAAATTCAGGTAATGATTTATTCAATTGGTAATTATCGTTGAAGTACTCATCTTTAGTTACAATCATTTCTGAAAACTCAAATCCTGTGAATTTTGTTGTCTGTAATCCGGTTTTAAGCTTTTCAGTAACAATATAACAGGGATGACATTCCATTAAGTCATCACCTAACCAGTCCTCAAGTTGTATATGTAATTTTATAACTGTTAAAAATGGAGCTTCTTTCTCCAGAAATTCAGTTTTTTCGCCTAGCCCAACAATAACTTCTGGCTGGATTGTTTGATATGTTTTCATAAAAATTTATAGACTCAAAATAGGCTAGTTTTAAGATCTTTATTTTCTTTTAAACTGGTAATTGCTTTTTTTCCAAAATCAATTACATTATTATACTTTTCTGCTTCTAATACTACCATATTTTTTTATAAAATATGTTATTATGGATAATAATCTCATTTACTTTGAAATAATCAGTTTAAATTTTTTGTAATAAATCTCCTTTTTTTAAAATTTTATTATATTCACATAAGGAATCATAATTTCCAAATGCTGGAGCTTCTATCCAATTATGAGAAACATTTACTTTTTCTGCTGACTCTACAATATCTTCAACTACTGTAACCGTTTCATTTCTAATAAATTCATTTGTTGTAACAGTAAGGCTTCCATCCTCAGTAAAAAGAATTTTCTTGTCATTTTTTAGATCTTGCAGTGGCTTTTGCGCAATCCCATTATATTCTCTTAAATAAATCTTCATAAGAAACAATCTGTTTTCATCAACTTTTTTATAAGTTAAACTCATGATCTCAAATAATCTCTTATCAAGAAAAGAAACAACAATATATTCGGAACCATAACTTATATAAACTTCTGGTTTATTATTGTTAAAAATAGTGATAGGATACCATAAATTATTTGCATGTGCATGTTGTGCCCAAGCAAGTGGAGATGAAGTATTTTCTTTTAATACTGATTTACTCAATTCATCTTCAAACTTTATTTTTATTCTTTTTAAGGTTACTTCATTATTTAAAATTTTTAAAGCAACATCATTATAAATATTGTATCTTATTTCCTGCACAATAATAGTTTGAATCCTTTTATTCCTATCAATTATTTTGGTATTTCATTTTGTAAATATTTAGTATTCCTCTCTCTACAAAGGAATCTCCTTTTTCCAGAGATTCTATTATAGTTTCATACTTTTCATCAGACAGTTCCATACTTATTTAATATATTTTCCGGGATTTTTATAAAGGTCTAGATATTTTGGATCTTCATCCTGAAATGATCTTCCCTCTGACTTTTGAAATGCAATTTTAAATTCCTCGTATGCATTTTGATACTCGTTGAATTCATAATGACTTTTACCTGCAACAAATTCTCTCTCTCCGTCATCTAATCTTTCTTTATCACAAAGAAAGAATATATCAATCCATCTTTTTGCTTCACTATTATTTTTAAGTTGTGTGTACTCATCAACTAATGATTTTGCTATAAAAAAACTTTCATCATAATTTTCTTTAACATCTGGAAGTAAACTCCATTTTTCTAATTCTAATTCAATAATCTTATTATGATTTCCTTTCTCTTAATAGTTTTCGATTTTTTCATCAATTTTTTCGAATTGGTCTTGAATATGGTTTGATAATTCCATTATTTATTTTTTATTTATATTAAAGGAGGCAAATAATTTTGTCCAAGTTTAGCACCAGCAGATCTATTAAGACTTCTATGATCTAGGTAATAATTTTTTGAATCTAATTCCTGACTTCTATTTATAAAATATGTTATGATGAATAATAATCTCTTTTTTATCAAATCGCTCTGATTAATAACTCACAAGATTAATTTATTATTCCCTCTAATGGAATTCTATTCTCAATCAATATTTTATCATATTCATTAAAAATTGGAAAATCTTCATAGAGATAGGTGATATCTATTTTTTGATTACCTTCAAAATCTTCTAGTTTACCAATTTTATCATCATATTTTGTATATTTTACATCACCATTTTCATTAAAATTAAAATGTAGCCTATATTCTTCCTCTTCAGTTGTTTCAGAAATAAAGTGGTAATACCAAACTTCTTTTAAAAATATCTTGTCTGGAAACTTTTCACTTTCCCCAAATAAATAATTCAAATATTTCCTTCCAACAAAATCAAAAAATTCGACACTAATATGTTTATTCTGGGGCATTATATTAACATAAGCAAATGGATATTCTGTATGATTATTATCAAACGCACAAAACTCATAACCTAAATTATTATTATGATTTTGAAAAGCTATATCTTTAGACGTTAGTTCTCCCTTTTCAACCCTAGGTTTAAATTTTGTTTTATTCCATAAATCCCATTTCATAACAGAAGCTGTTTCTGAATTAAGTCTTTTTCTTGCGCTCCAATAATTTAAATATTTTATTTCTTTATTCATTTTTAAGGGTTTAAAATTTTACCTGTAACATCTCTGATCGTTACGCCTAGATCATTGGCATGCTCAATAACTGCTTTGGGTAATCCATTTTTCTGAACAGGAACTTCTAATATCATTTCTCCTGCAAGCTTATCACCAGCTTTGGCAATAGCATCAGCATTTCTTGGTGTATTTTTAATAACAGTATCTGGAGCATACTTCTGAACCAGTTCATCAATATATTTTTTTGCAGTATCTTCTGTAATATTTGCCAATTGTGAAAATTTTCTTGAAACTATTTCTTTACCTGGAATATAACTATCTAGACGCTTTCCTGTTTCTAAAACCACCTCATTGAAGCCACCCATTCTTTTATAGTATTGTTCTCTTATAAAATTAAAATAGTTTCCTTTATACATCTTAGCTAGCCAATCTGGTAAATGTTTTATTTGACTTAAACATCGTTTTGCATTATGCACTAGCAAAGCAAGCAACCCTACAAAATACGTATGAAAGTTATCTACCGTAAAATTATAAACTTTTTTAGGTTCATAGCTATATTCTGTTCTTTCAATGGTAACTTTTTCATCATTTTTGGTTAGAATTTTTTCCCCTGCTTCTAATTCTGAGGCATCTTTCCAACCTTCTTCAGTATAAAAAGGATGTATTGCTGTAGTTTCAATCACTTCTGCTTCCGTATAAATACTAATGGTATGGTCACTTTCATTGGTGATAAGATCAATCACTGGCTGAAGAGCTACAGTGTCTGTATCTTCATCATAAGCCCATACCAGATCTCCAATTCTGATGTCTTCAATATTTTTAATTCCATCCTCGGTATGAACAGGGGTTCCGGCTGGAAAACAGGCAAAGACACAGGTTTTAAGCAGCTTTTTGGCAACATCATCTATACTTTTCTTTAAGGCTTCTTTGCTCAGTTTTTTCAATGCAGCTTTCCCCATCTGCTGAAGAGCTTCTTTAGAAATAGCTTTTGCACCTGCTTTTATAGCTCCTTTCATTCCTGCTTTTGCCCCCTGCATCGCTACCGTTCCGGTCCCAAAAGAAACCACTCCTACAGCAATAGAAGCTACATCCCAGATTAAAAATCCGGCATTCATAAGGCTGCCCCCTACATCTCCGGTTTGTATATCATTGATAAGGTCACGACCACTTCCCCAAACAGGAATCATTCCTTCTACAAGCCCTGCTTCTCCTACACTGTCTCCATGTCCGCTATCGTCGAGTTCACGCTGTGCCTGATCCTGCATATCTTTTACTTCCTGAGCGGCATCGTCCGGAAGAGGAACCTGTCCGCTCGTCATAAATTCTATCTTTCCACCTACTGGACATTGACAGGTACTTTTCCCTATCAAAGATCTGATTCCGTTGATTTTTACCTGCCAGGTATCCTGCCAGGTCATGGGAACAGTGGCTGGGGTACAGGGACCACCACTAATCTTGCACACCTTAAAAGAAGGTATGTTAATCAAAGGCTTGGCGTCTTGATTGGTCGCCACAAGACAGCCATGGATCTTCACCTTTGTATTGAATGTAGGTTTGAAGAAATCCGGGGCAGCTCCCTGGTCGCACATCATCAGGGCATTGAGGGTGATGTATTCTAACTCATCCATGATTTCTGTTTTAGAATTACATAATATTGGTATCTCCTGAAGACATCACAGCGCTTGGCCCTCCGGTAATGGTAAGTGGTGAATCTGTGCTAATATCCATAGGCCCGCCTTTACTTGAAAGTCCCAGTGCACCGGTAAGTGCCGTAATATCAATAGTTCCTTTTCCTGCTGATGCGGTAATTCCAGCTTCAGAGATGGTAATAGAATTATCTCCTACCTGTAAGGTAATACTTGTTTTTCCATCAAGGGTAATATTTCCTCCGGCATCCATTTTTAATAAGGATTGCGGTGGAGCATCTTTTTTACCTCCAACGTTGATTACGTTGGTACTTCCTGCATTTACGGTATGATTGCTATTGGCATTAGTAGTTGCGTTTCCGGTTCCGTCAAAATGCATATTGGCACCGCCCTGATCTTTGAGGTTCATAGACCCGGCGCCATTGTCATATTTTAATTCTGCGCCACTTCTACCGCTGAAACTCATGATATTATTTCCTGAACCGCCACCAGCTCCAATTCCGCCATGGTACATTCCGCCCATGACGAAAGGACGGTCCGGATGAAGATGTACAAAATTGACGATCACCTGATCTCCCACTTCAGGAATAGACATAAAGCCACGGTTTTTGCCAACTTTTTCGCTGCTTCCGGCATCGGGAGACATCACACGGATAAATTCTGTAGTGTCCTGTCCGCTCTGCCAATCAAGCTGAACCTGTACGCGGCCTTGGTTTTCGGGATCTGTGTTCGAAATTACTTTTCCAAACTGAGGTTCTGCTACCGGAACTGTAAATTCCGGTCTTGGAATAAATCCGGTATCAGCAGCTATTGCCTGAAATGATCCATCGTAATACCCTCGTGCATCCACCTGATGGGTTACCTCTATCAGCATAAGCTTGGTAAAATATCCAGTATCATTAGTATCTGATTTACGCATTTCTATATCTGCAATGCAGCCTGGATAAAGGAATGGAACAGTTGTATTTCCTGAAGTAATAAAAACTTCTGAAGCCTTGCTTCCCGCAGCACCTTTCTGTGAGGCATCAATGTCCATAAAAGAAACAGCCTTGATGGGAGCAACCCGTAAAGATGGAGTCTGAAATGTCTTTTCCGAAATTTCATAAGCTCTCTTAGCAATATCTGAAGTATGGTTTATTTTTGAACTTCCACCCTTGAATTTCTCATTTTTACTGCTGTTATAACCATAAAATGTGGGATTTACATGCTGGGCCTTCATTTTGATTTTGACATCGGTGAGATTACTGCCATAAGTTAACATCACAGGTTTTTCCTGTGGAGGCAGCTGCCCGAAATGTAATACCTCCCCATCATAAAAGAATTGCTCACCATAAGCTTCTGCGATTCTTGCCAGATAATTATAATGAGTTTCTTCGTATTGACAACTGTAAGATACATTTCCCTGGCGGGCGTCTACCCTGAAATCATATTTTCCTTGTCCTAATCCTTCTTTAATAACTTCATTGGCTATACTGTTCAAACTTATAGGCTGTGCTCCCCCAAAACTTTGAATATGCGGAGCTGCATCCAGTAAAATAGTTGGACTGCATCCTGATAATACAAGATTCCCAAGGCTTCCTTTTTCCTGGCTAAATCCTACTTCTGTAATGACTCCTACAAAATTTCGTTCGGCACCACCTTCTACATCTTTATACTTGAAGACTACTGTAATCCTTTTCCCAAGGAAATTCTGTACTTCTTCAAGGTTATGATTTTCTGCACTTCCTAAAGTATCATGCGCCAGAATTAACTCAAATTCATGATGTTTAGTAGCACTTTGAGTAAGTTTAAAGTGTTTGAAATATTTTATAGACTTGCCTTCCACATGAATATCAAGTTTTACCACCCGATTAATTCCTGCTATGGCACTCTCCGGAATCCTGTCTGCATTAAATATTCTGGAAGTAGGCTGTTTTGCCCAAAGTTTGTCTTTAATAACGGAAGGCTCATTCGGCAGCAAGGGCTGATTCAGGAATTGTTTTCCTGTATTCACAACATTCACTGCGTTATTCACTTTTGAAGCAACTTTCTTTACTTCATTAATTTTTTTATTTTCCTGGATTTTGTTTACAAAACCTGTCTTCTCTGAATCTATTTCCGGTTTGGGAAGATTATTCTGTTCCTGAAACATGACATCAATTTTTTTGGTGTATGATTTAATTGGATATTCAACCTTTGCAGGTGAGACCCTTTAACTCAAAGAACCAATCGGCAGCTTGCAACGGCCTCTTGAACAAGCTTTTTTATGATTGATCTGAGATGGGTGCAGTTGGAATTTTTCAGAAATATAATTCCACTTTAAGTATCTGACAGTACTTTTTTACAGGATTGATTATTGTATTTTTTCATAAGTTTTTCGGTGATTTTGGTAATGCAATATATAACCTTAAATATTCACGTCAAAATGAATTACCCATTATTTCAAAAATTGTAGTAAAACTACGACTGAGAAGTTTAAAAAGCCTTTCTACCGGAGCTTTTCATGTCAGCGCTAAATAAAACACCCATATTATGATCAGATAATCAATAACATGGGTGTTAATTAACAAATAATATGATGTGTTTCTATTTCACAACTTTTTCATAGCAGTTGAATATTCCTTTGCGAAAACGGACTGTTCCCACCAAATCATATCCTTTTTTAGTGTATACAATATTAGCGGTATCATTCAGAGAAAAAGCATCAAACCGTATAGATCGATATTGATTCTGAAGAGCAAACTCTTCTGCATAACGAATCATTTTACTGGATATTCCTTTTCCCTGTGCTTTAGGTTTTACATATAAACGATGGATCACCAAAAACGGTGTAGGTGTTTTCCAGTCCAGATCATTGTATTCTTCATCACATAATTCATTCAGTGCCATGTAAGCCAGTACTTTTCCTTCTTCTTCATACACAAATCCTTCTCCTTTTTCAGTATCCTCTGTAAGAACTTTTATATTTGGGTATTCTTCATCCCATTGGTCAATTCCTTCACTCAACATGTGGGTTTTTACTTCTTCAAGTACCTGTGAGGCCTGAAGTACATCCTCATGAACGGCTTTTCTAATCATTGTCATTTTTTATAGTTTTATCATAATACAGATGATTACTTTGAGTTTTTAAGCTGTAAAGCTCTCTGATAAAAAGACTGACTGGCAATTTTCTCTTCCGCTTCGTTAATAGCAGCCAACAAATTGTTCTGATTATCGGAAATCTCTCCCAGTATCTGAGACATGAGCTCCCAGACCGGTTTCATTTTTTCAATAAGTTCTTTCCCTTTAGTAGTCAGCATAAAGAGTCTTTTACGCTCATCCTGCTTATCTTTCTTCCATGCTATCAGTTCCTGTTTTTCAAGTTCATTCAGCAAGGTGATGGTAGATGGATGAGTATATCCTATTTCATTAGCAATTTCTACCACACTGGCTAAATCTTTTTGATAAATAGTATAAATAACAGGAAACCATTTTAACTCAAAATCAATTCCAAAGGCTTTATAAATCAACGCACCATCTTTTCTCAGCTGTTCACTGAGGCGGTGCATTCTTGTAGAGATGGCAAGAATTCCAGCTTCGTTAATTACATTCATGTTCAGTCAATATGTAGATGATAAAAAATATCGTCGGCGCTCATTAATGGAAAATGTTCCGGAAGGTTTTCTTTTTTAATTTTCTCAAAACCATTTCTTTCATAGAAACGCTGCGCTGCTTTCAATACCGTTATAGTACCCAAATATAGGTCATCAATACCATTTTCACGGCAGAAAGCAATTAAAATATCCAATAAGATTTGGGCAATATTCAGTTCGCGGCCTCTGAATTCTTTTTTCACAAACATTTTTCTGATGGCTCCTGCCCTTTTGTCAAACTTCACCAAAGCTATGGAACCTACCAGTTCCCCATCTATAAAAGCTCCCCAAAAGTTTCCTCCGGCTTCATGATAAAAACTTTCTATCTGTTTCAGATCAGGTTGATCTTCTACTGTAATCGGGATATTAAACTCTTTTTGCTGAATGGTCAGAATCAGATCAATAAGCTGCTCCGAATATGCATTTCCTATAGATTGTACCTGTAATTTCATAGTGTTTTCATTTTTAAAGTATAAAACTACGTAGTTAAATACATATATGCAAATTGTTTTTTGTTTTTAAAAAAATTTAACATAGTTTTCCCGATATTTAACTAATTTTCAAGATTAAAAACCTAATAATCAGGCTACTGAAATGAGAATAGAAATAAAACCATTTAACGGACAGCATTGCGAAACCACTGCGACGGGAACTTTATTGCTTCAACTTGGAATCGAACTTACTGAACCTATGCTTTTCGGTTTAGGAGAAGGTTTGAGCTATATTTTCTGGAATATGAAAGGCATGGACTTCCCTTTTATAGGCGGCCGTGTAAAACCTGACATCCTTACCCAAAATATTGCTAAAAACCTAAATCTTGAATTAACCGTTAAGGAAACATCTTCTTCTCCAAAAGCCTGGGCCTCTGTAAAAGAAATTCTTGATAAGGGACAGCCTGTTGGATTAAAAATGGATTGCTATCATTTGGAATATTTCTCAAATCCGTTTCATTTTGCCGGACATTATGCTGCCATCTACGGCTACGATCATCAAAATGCTTTTTTGGTAGACACTCAGCAGCAAGGATGCCAGGTTCAAACTTCTTTACAAAGCCTTGCTTTGGCCAGAGCAGAAAAAGGACCTATGGCCTCTAAAAACCTATATTATACCATAAAGAAATCAGATCAGGAATTTGATTTAAAAGAGGCAGTCATCATTGCGATCAGAAACAATACCACCGAATACCTGAACCCTCCTATTGCCAATATAGCTTACAAAGGTATTTTGAAAACGAGTTCTGAAATTATCAAATGGTTCCATACCAGTAAAGATATTGAAGCTGAATTTGGATTATCAGCAATGATGATGGAAAAAGCAGGAACCGGAGGAGCCTTGTTCAGAAACCTATACCGGGACTTTTTAAAAGAAGGCTATGAGCTGCTTGAACTTAAACAGTTAAAAACAGGATATGAAATGTTCTCAGAAATTGCAGAACTCTGGAAAACGGTCGCTCAGTTATTTGAAAAGGTAGGTAAAACAAAAGATTTTAAATATATTCAGGAAGCATCAGAAGTTTTAAAAATACTATCTGATCAAGAAAAGGAAGCAATGAAAATATTAGCTGCCTCAAACTGATAAAGCATGACCAAGGGATCTTATGACAACTCCCCATCTTCAAAAATATGTAATGCTAAGCTTTATCCGCCTTTACGAAAGCCATATTCAACTTTTGAGATATAAGAAATTAGTCTTATTGTAATTTTTATATTAAAATTTATAAAAAAAAGAATAATATTAATAATGACAAACAAAAACTGATTAACAAAATATAAAATCAATAAAAAAAGTTAAAATAATGCGATATTTTTAAAATTTATTTAAATCTAATACAAATAATTTATAATTTTAGGAAGTTAATTCAAAACAACAAATTTATGAAAAACCTAAAATTATTCGCTATCGCATTGGGAATGCTATCTCTTTCTTCATGTAACAGAAATGAAGAAGAACAAAATCCACAACAGCCTAACCAGGAAAATCAGACAATGCGTTCATTAGGAGCAGTATTGGTGGATGAAAACACATACAATTCGTTTGCTAAAGTTGATGTGGAAGCATTAACCATGAAATTTAAAGGCCAATCTTCCAAGGCTGCAGTAAGTGCTCTTCCGTCAAGTTATATTATTCCGAACACTCCTCAGATACAAAATCAAGGGCAGGAAGGTTCATGTGTAGCTTTTGCAACGGCTTATGCTGCAGCAAGTACCCTGGAATATAATTTTAAAGGAGTAACCAATCCAAGAAGTCCTGAATATGTATATAATCAAATAAAAGTAAGCGGTTGTCCTAATGGAACATATGTATCCCGCGGATTAGATTTAATAAAAAATCAAGGAGTCTGCAGCTGGAGCGAAATGCCCTATACAGATGCTGAGTGCTCTACACAACCTAATGCTGCTCAAAAAAGTGCAGCAGCCACCCATCAATTTACCACCTGGGCCACTGTAGATAAAACCAATATTGATAATGTAAAGACACTCTTAAGTATGAATTTACCAATAATTATTGCAATTACAGTGGATGGAAGTTTTGATAGTTTAAGTTCAGCAAACAATTGGATATGGAAAAGCCATTCCGGTAAGATAAGAGGAGGACATGCTATTTGTGTGGTAGGTTAT
>NZ_MAYF01000236.1 GCF_001684955.1 Chryseobacterium contaminans
TACTCCGCTCCGACATCTATCTATGTTCGCTAATACTCTGATACAATCCGAGCGCTTTGCCTGACGCATTGACCTCATACTACGTCTCTCATCGATTACCTGCGTTCACTTGATCTACCTGATAACTCACGTGCATACATTGCCTTTGCTTTTCCTACCTCATTGAACCTTTATTTCCTCACCTGAACTCGCTGACTGACACCCCGTGACGTTTCTGACCGCTCGTACCTCTGACTACACTTCCGCACTTCCCCCAAACACTTGTTTCCTATCGTAAACACCTGCTCTCCGCATACCGTATACTGTACCACTCGCCGACTGACGCTCTGTGACATTCCTGACTACTCATACTTCTGTCTACACGTCTGCGCTTCTCCCATACACATGTCTTCACTTGCAAACACCCTACATTCGCTAACCGGACATCCTACTACTACTTGAACTCCCGACTATTGCTTCGCTTTACTACCTGAACTCAACAAATGCCTGAAACGCACCTCGCACTCTACCCTTTGTGACTCGCTCGCCAATCCCTGCTTACCAAATTCGCATACTGTTACTTGCTACACACTCTACTACCTCCGAGTCATTGCCATACTACTCGTTTCCTGCCATTTCCATCATTCACTCAACGCGTACCTGCCAAAAACACGTCTTTCCTGAAAATTCTTCCCCTCACAACACCGTCCATACATCATATTCGGCTCCTACTTCACCCTGGC
>NZ_MAYF01000237.1 GCF_001684955.1 Chryseobacterium contaminans
TAAATTTTTTCTTGTTCGGGTTCCCTTGCTGAGCTTTATCTGTATCAGGGTTTGATTCAGCTTTTACCTTTTCCACAGGTGCTTTTTGCTGTTGTTGTGGCTTTGGTTGTCTTGGCTGATTGCTGGAATTGGCATTAGGGTTTTCCGGTTTTTCAGATCTGTTAGGTTTATCTTGTCTTTCAGGTCTGTTTTTCTTTTGCCCTTGTCCTTGCCCCTGATTTTGATTATTATTTTGCTTATTCTGATTGTTTCTGTTTCTGTTGTTCCTGTTTTTCTTCTCGAAACGGTCTACATTATTTTCCTGGATAAGGTCAATGCTTTGAGATGATGTTTCAGGTTGTTTCAGTTCTTCCAGAGGAAGTGTTTTTTCTCCTCTTTTATTCTTTGCAATCAGTTTTTTAACAAGATCAATGTCGAAATCATACCAAGCAATGGAGTTTTCCACATAAGCAAACCACATTTTCTTTTTGAAGACATCTATTTTAATACAGAAAGCTTTTCCTTTTTCTGTTTCCAGGGTGGTGGAAGAAGATGGGAAATTGCTTAATGCATCCAGATAACTGTCAAGCTCGTAATTAAGGCAGCATTTAAGCTTACCGCACTGTCCTGCAAGTTTCTGAGGATTAATACTCAATTGTTGGTATCTTGCTACATTGGTGTTCACAGACCTGAAGTCTGTAAGCCATGTGGAGCAGCAAAGCTCACGTCCGCAAGATC
>NZ_MAYF01000238.1 GCF_001684955.1 Chryseobacterium contaminans
GTATCAGATGAAATATAGAATAAGTGAATATTTAATAGCTGATAAAAACTTCAATATCTTTTCGCTGGAAGCCAATATGCCTGAAAGCTTTTTGATGAACCAATATATTCAGGAAGGAAAAGGAAATCCTAAGGATATTCTAAAGGGAATGTATTTTTGGCTGTGGCAAACCGAAGAAACTTTAACTTTTGTTGAATGGTTAAAAAAATATAATGAAAATCATCGTTCAAAAGTTTTCTTTGATGGTTTCGATATGCAGTATGCAAAAGGAGCAGTAGATCAAATAAGAAAAATATATCAAGAAAATCATTGGCCTGAACAAGAGATTAATGACCTGGAAATTGCTTTAAAGGAAAACAACAGAGGTTTCAGGACGTATTCTAAAAAAGGTCAAAAAATTATAGCTGAGCATTTATTTTTAATAAAACAAAAATCGGACACAA
This sequence comes from Chryseobacterium contaminans, assembly GCF_001684955.1. Classification (GTDB taxonomy): domain Bacteria; phylum Bacteroidota; class Bacteroidia; order Flavobacteriales; family Weeksellaceae; genus Chryseobacterium; species Chryseobacterium contaminans. Next base: position 444 of record NZ_MAYF01000238.1, read on the forward strand.
TAACAAATCCAGAAGAAAAGTTACGCTTCCTGCAAAATGTAGATATCATCAGACAATATAGCGAATTAAATTTTATTAGGAGAGACAAATTCATGGCAGAGAATATTAAATGGTTAAAAGAAAACTATTTGGATTCTAAAGTAATTGTCTCTGCTCATAATTATCACATTGCAAAATTAAATTCAGATAGAATGGGATATTGGCTCAATGAAATGTATGATAAAGATTTTGTAAA
>NZ_MAYF01000239.1 GCF_001684955.1 Chryseobacterium contaminans
ATTTTTCTATACTGATTCCATCTGAAGGAAGTTCAGAACTTCCATGTCCTGAAAATAAAGGCATATGAATAGTAAAATAGGCAGAAAGGCTATCCAGATAAGGAGTGAATATTTGGGAATGACCTAAAGCACCGTGCAATAAAACCAAATTCAGCATGATTATTTGTTTTTTCGGAAAATTAAGCAAAAGATTCGGAAGATGAAAATGATCGGGTTAAACAAAAATTAGTATTAAAAGGGCAGTTAGATATAAATAGTACCCTAAAAACTTTAAACCAATAACCTTAAACTTTGAACCCATTTACACATCCATCGCCATCACCAGTACGCTCACCTTATTATCGCCGGCATTTAAAATTTCCCAGGCAATAGATGAAACGGTTGTTCCTGTGGTAAAAACATCATCGATCAGAAGAATATGTTTTCCTGTGATAGGATGGGTAGTTGAAAAAGTATTAACGGTCTCAAGCCTGTGTTTCTTATCCTTAAGAGCTTGGGCTTTAGAATAATAATTTCTCCTGATTAATTGATGGTCAAATGGAACTTCATAGTGTTTTGAAAGAGTTTCCGTGTATAAATGAAGCTGATTATAACCTCTTTCTCTTAATTTTTTAGGATGAAGCGGGACACTTACCAAAAGATCAGGTTTCTGATCTTTAAAGTCTAATCGCTCA
>NZ_MAYF01000240.1 GCF_001684955.1 Chryseobacterium contaminans
ATAGGTAATAGGTAATAGGTAATAGAGTGGTATCAATAATGATATTAACTTCTCTATAAAGAGTAGCCTTCATTTTTCCATCCTTTGGAGGGGTGTCGAAAATTCAAAGAATTTTTGATGGGGTGAACATCCATAATAAGCATTCTATATAGTATTGTTTTTTTGATTATCCATCTTTCTCAGCAGAATCTTTGTCATCCTGCAAGGATCTGAACAACGTTTAGTAATGTATTATTCACTGGCTTTAGCCCAAACCTATTTTAAGATTTTCACAATACAATTTTGAAACGTACATCATATATTAATAATATGTAACTTCCATTACCCATTACCCATTACCCATTACCCATTACCCATTACTCATATATAATCCCCATCCATCTCCTTCTCCAAACAAATGTTTAAAATTTTTCACCCATGTTATCAGGCTATTAAGTGCAAAAATGAGGTTCAATATGAATTTTATGTTAAATAAGTTTGTTTTGCGTCGTAATAAGTTGCTATCTTTGCCCCACTGAAAACGAGAGTATCTCAGTAGCGCAGAAGAGCTTTTAGATAAGCAGGAACATTATAATACTTCAAAAGATAAAGACGAAAAAAACTTTTAATTTTTTTAATAAAAAGGTTGTAAGTTAAAATAAAGTTTCTATCTTTGCAGTCCGAAT
>NZ_MAYF01000241.1 GCF_001684955.1 Chryseobacterium contaminans
ACGAAGCCCTAGAAGATGATAATAGGCCCCCAGAACATTATATCCTTCCGTATCTCCAAGATCGATTATTTTTTTGGAAAGCTCTATCAGTTCCGGATGGGGTTTCAGCTTTTTATCTTTAAGTTTTTCAAGATCACCGAAAAAACCGGGAGTATATTCCATCATCTTTAGCCCGAAAGCATTGAGACAAGCTTTAGCTAATCCTTGATTACAAAAGTCTTCACTAATCCTGGTATAGTCATTTGTATTTGAAAATAAGGCATCCAATCCAGACATATTTTTCGTCTTATCATAATACCCCGCCAATAAAGCAGCTCTTTTCTGGGCTTCTGCGGGATTTACCCTGTTATTCACTTCAGTACTGTCTTTTTTACGAATCCAAACTCCATTTTTCACCCAGTCTGAAACACCGATTAACCTATCTTTTTTAATTTTGAAAACAAATACATCTTTGTCCGGAATAACTATCAAGCTGTCATTTCTGGTAAAGTAATAACTGCTTTTAAACCCGTCCACTATTTTACCATTTCCATCAAAATTAAAGCTCTTATAAAAAGTTTCATTTCCCTGTTCTTCAAAATATCCCTGCAATGCATTATCTGCTTTCTGGGCCAACGTACTGCCGGCTATAAAAACTGCAGATATG
>NZ_MAYF01000242.1 GCF_001684955.1 Chryseobacterium contaminans
CGGTGTCCTTCCCCGGCTAATTCTCTTCTTCTCTCATCTTTGATAGCCTGCATAGAAACGGGAACTGAACCTAATTTTACCCTCGCTCTTACAGCATCCAATAAAGCCTGGGCTCTTGCACCTGAACCTCCTAAAGCTTCCGCTTCCATCAGATAGGTATCTGCTAATCGTATCGCAATGTAATTCTGTCTGAAATTTAGTTCTGTTGATCCTGGAAGAGAACTTTTCAAATCATTTGTAGGTAAGTATTTATTCAAAAAATATCCTGTATCTGCAAACGCAGGACTATAAGTCACTTTTCCTTCTGCTACCCACGGTTTTATATTGAAAATCGTTACATCCAATCTCGGATCTCCCTGCATAAAGTCATATAAATCCTGTGTTACGGTATTAAATGACCATCCCGGAAACAGATCAGGTGCTTGATTATCCGGAATCTTTTTATTGATGGAATAAGAACGTGGACCTAACATTGCATTGATGGAATTCCCTTCATCTTTTCCCTGTCCCCAGAAACTCCAGTCAGAGTTTGCTTTGTTGGTATGCATAACCTCCAGGATTGATTCTGTTGAAAATTTATATTCATCTCCTTTTTCTGATCCTACTTTAAATAAATCTGCGTATTTCTCTACC
>NZ_MAYF01000243.1 GCF_001684955.1 Chryseobacterium contaminans
CAAAATAAAACCCGTTTATCACCTCCGAATGAAATAATTTCTTTACCTTAGTCATAGTCAAAAAAATATTACCATGAAAAATTTAAAGAAAATTTCAAGACAAAGCTTACAAAAAGTACAAGGAGGTATAGAGCCTGAATGTTGCTCATTTTACCCACCATCATTACAGCATTGCTGTGCAGCACCATCAAGTATGAGTTGCCCGCCGCCTTGGGAAGATGGATCATTCCCTTGTTAATATTATGAAACCGTACAAATTAATCACGTGCCTGATCCCAATGCATCTTTGCGGAGATGGGATATAAAAGATAAACTAACAATCAAACAAATATAACTATGAAAAATCTGAAAAAAATTTCAAGAGAAAACTTAAAACAAGTTAAAGGAGGGCTTATTAAAAAAGAAAGTTGTGTAGAAATTTACGGCTGCCCTCCGGAAACAAGAACTTGCTACTGGAGAAATTCAGGAGGCGGCGGCGGAGATGTAGTATGCGTTTAAAAAACATCCGTTAAAAATAATTTAATACCACCCATCAGGTGGTATTTTCTTTTAAATACTATTAACTTTTAAATGCGTTTTATATTTTTGCATCAATAAAGAGGAATACAGAATGACGTTTGAGTAT
>NZ_MAYF01000244.1 GCF_001684955.1 Chryseobacterium contaminans
TCTCAATCTGAATTGGTGGTTACCAAAAACTTAAGCCGGTCTCTGTTCTGGTGAACTATCTTCCGGATTTTTTCGTCTTCAAGATTCTCCTGATGGGTTATAAAAAAGACTTCAATATCTTTTTGTGAATACTCTTCATTGAAAAACTTTTCCAACGCATCGGAAACCTCCAGCGTTGGACTCACGTGATTAAGGTTTTCAATTACATTTTCCACTTTATCCAGAGAAATGGGAATGGCAGCCTGTCCCAAAGCCATCACTTTACATTCCGAATGGGCTTTCGGATGCTTAATAATGGCAATAGCAGATGCAAAAGCCAGTACTTTTGGTGTTCCCCAATTTCTAAGTGAGGTGTCAATCAGTATAATTCTTTCAAAGATATTTTCTTCAGGTGGTATTTCTCTTTGGATGTATAAAGCTTCATTATTAGCCACACGGTTCATGAATACATCGTCTTCATTGGCAAATTCTGACAAAAGCATTCTATGAAAGTCTCCTTTGTTGGTCATATCAGAAATTCCACCAATAGGCTGCTCTCCGGGAGAAAGATGCCGCATCGGAATTCTAAGTCCGCTCCAGATTCTTTTGATAAGGCTTCCT
>NZ_MAYF01000245.1 GCF_001684955.1 Chryseobacterium contaminans
TCTTCATCTTTTTCCACATCTTCAGCTCCACCATCAATCATTTCCATTTCGAAGTCATCCCACTCCATTTTCACCTGAGCTAAATCGATTGTAAAGATTCCTTTTCTGTCGAAGATAAATGCAAGCTCACCATTTTTACCTAGGTTTCCGTCAAACTTGTTGAAAATAGCTCTTACATTAGCTACCGTTCTTGTCGTATTATTTGTAGTACACTCTACAAAGAAAGCCACACCTCCTTGTCCGTATCCTTCATAAGTAACTTCTTCATAGTTTTCGGCATCAGCACCGCTCGCTTTTTTAATCGCTCTTTCTACATTGTCCTTAGGCATGTTTGCCCCTTTAGCGTTTTGGATACATCTTCTTAATGCCGGATTAGATTCAGGATCCGTTCCGCCCGCTTTTACTGCTAATGCAATATCCTTACCTATTTTAGAGAAAGTTTTGGCCATTTTATCCCATCTGGCCATTTTAGAAGCTTTTCTATATTCAAATGCTCTTCCCATTTTTAATTTTTAAATTTTCAGCAAAATTACTTAAAAGTCCACAAAAAAAAAAATACCTCCAAAAAATTGGAGGTATTCATTAT
>NZ_MAYF01000246.1 GCF_001684955.1 Chryseobacterium contaminans
TTTTTGGAATTCCTGATGTGGAAACAGTAATTCTTCTTGGCGACATTCCCAAACCTTCCGGCTGAGTGATCTTTCTGATGGCTTCTACTACATTTTTGTAGTTCATCATCGGCTCTCCCATTCCCATGAATACGATATTGGAAAGAGGTCTGTCAAAATACATTCTGCTTTGGCTGTCAATTAAAGCAACCTGATCTACAATTTCTGCCACTTCAAGGTTTCTCATCCTTTTCAGTTTTGCTGTAGCACAGAATTCGCAGTTCAATGAGCAGCCTACCTGTGAAGATACACAAGCTGTTGTTCTTGTTTCTGTTGGAATAAGAACAGATTCTACCAATAACCCATCATGAAGTTTCACTCCGTTTTTGATGGTTCCGTCGGTACTTTTTTGAAGAAGGTCTACAGAAACAGGATTAATGGTATATTCTTCGGAAATTCTTTCACGAAGAGTTTTCGAAAGATTCGTCATTTCATCAATCGAATGGAGGTTTTTGCTCCATAGCCAGTCATAGACCTGTTTCGCACGAAACGGCTTTTCTCCTAAAGACACAAAGTATTCTTTAAGCTGATCTAGTGATAATGTACGGATATCTTTCATTGTAAGGTTTTAGATTTCAGGCTGCAGGTTGCAGGTAACTCCTACCTGCAACCTATAACCTAATATCTTTTTTATAGGATTAACATTGCATCCCCGTAAGAATAGAATTTATACTTTTCTTTTACGGCTTCTTCATAAGCATGCATTACGAAATCTCTTCCGGCAAATGCAGCAATCATCATAATTAGAGTAGACTTCGGCGTGTGGAAGTTGGTAATCATTGAGTTAGCAACTCCGAAATCATGAGGTGGATAGATGAATTTATTTGTCCAACCGTTGAAAGCAGAGATTTTTTTGTTTGAAGAAACAGAAGTTTCCAACGCTCTCATTGTTGTAGTTCCTACAGCACAAACTCTTCTGTGAGCATCTACTGCTTTGTTGATGATAGCAGCATTTTTCTCATCAATGATGATCTCTTCAGATTCCATTTTGTGCTTAGAAAGATCTTCTACCTCAATTGGGTTGAAAGTTCCCAATCCTACGTGAAGGGTAACTTCGGCAAAATTGATCCCTTTGATCTCTAATCTCTTCATCAAATGCTTAGAGAAGTGAAGACCCGCTGTAGGTGCAGCTACCGCTCCTTCTACTTTAGCGTAGATAGTCTGGTATCTTTCTGCATCTTCCGGCTCTACTGCTCTTTTGATATATTTTGGAAGTGGAGTTTCTCCTAATTCCTTAAGTTTCGCTCTGAATTCTTCGTAAGAACCGTCGAATAAGAATCTTAGTGTTCTTCCTCTTGAAGTAGTGTTATCGATAACCTCAGCTACCAAAGACTCGTCTTCTGTGAAGAATAATTTGTTACCAATTCTGATTTTTCTTGCCGGATCTACTAAAACGTCCCATACTCTGGTTTCCTTATCAAGCTCTCTTAAAAGGAAAACTTCAATTTTAGCACCTGTTTTTTCTTTGTTACCATAAAGACGTGCAGGGAAAACTTTTGTATTGTTGAAGATGAACAAATCTTCTTCATCAAAATAATCCACTACATCTTTGAATAATTTGTGCTCGATAGTTTGTGTTTTTCTATCAAGTACCATTAATCTAGCTTCGTCTCTGTGCTCTGATGGGTGTTCTGCCAATAATTCCGCAGGAAGATCAAAATTAAAATCTGATGTTTTCATTTTTTAAATTACGGTTTAAAAATTATTGAAATTACAAGGTGTAATTTTCGGAGTGCAAATATACGACATAGAACACCCCTTTGTCAAGTATTATTTTCAATCAAATATAAAACCGTGATTTTACGGGAATTTTTAAAGCTTAAAAAGAGTATTTTTGAAGAAATTAAAATCCAACATGGAATCTGTAAGTAAAATATACTTTATTGATAATCCGTATCCTAACGGGCATAAAATTGAAGAGTTCAGCTGGAGCGGACGCATTGATGAATATGGTTTCATCTGGTTTGATTTTCATTTAAAAACTGAAAATTATTACGCCAATGATGATGAGAACAGCGAAGATGATGATGAAGAACTCTCTGATTGGGACTCCAAAATAGTGTGGGGAAACTACCATGCCTGTACGTTATCATCCAATTATTGGGGCGAACAAAGAGGAATCAGAATTAATAAGCTAGATGAAAAACTGGATTTCGATGCTGTTGTTAAAAAAGATCTTTTCAGCAATGACCTTCCTTCCGACCAACATTTTGATGATGACGATCTCGCCTTCAATATTTATCTGTTGGGACATGACAGTTGTGCAGGCCATCAAATCCGTTTTTCAAAAACAGAAAACCACCAATATGATATTATTTGGACTGGTAAAATAGCATTAACGTACTCTGGTGATGATGAGTTTTCACATGAGTTCAAAGCAGAGATTTTCAATGCTGAGTTTGAAGGTTTTCATTATCCTAAAACCTGGTCATTAGAAAAAGCCGCTGAAATGTTTAAAGCAAAACTTGCCAATTTTGAAGATTATGAATTTGTGGATCTCAATCCTAAAAGTAACAAAAGAGAATATAAACTCGACAAACTAAAACACTAGCAATATAAAAAACAACAAATTAAAAAATTATAATTATGAGCAAATATTCAATTGAAGCCTTTATCAATGAAACCAAAGAGAATCCGCAACAAAGGGATTATTTTGAATTGGAAACCAAACATCTTTTAGAAATCAACCTTAATAACCAAGCGGTATGGACTAAAAGAGGAAGTATGGTGAGCTATGTGGGTAATATCAATTTTGAAAGACAGGGAATGCTGGCAGGCGGTCTTGGAAACCTGCTGAAGAAAGCCATCAGCGGTGAAGGAAGTAAACTAATGAAAGCTGAAGGTACGGGAAAACTGTATGTTGCAGACTCTGGTAAAAAGGTTCGTATTCTTTACCTGAATAATGAATCGGTTTGTGTGAACGGGAATGACGTTCTGGCTCACGAGCAAAGTGTAAAAAGTGATATTACCATGCTGAAAAGTATTGCTGGGATGATGTCCGGCGGTCTTTTCCAGGTAAAACTTTCCGGAACCGGTCATATTGCGATTACAACACATGGAGATCCTTTAACCTTGCTTGTAACTCCTGACACTCCTGTTTTCACCGATCCTAATGCTACCGTGGCATGGTCTGGAAACCTAAGCCCTGAACTTAAAACAAACGTTTCTTTTAAAAGTCTTATCGGAAGGGGAAGCGGTGAAGAATTCCAGATGAAATTTTCAGGACACGGATGGGTATTGATCCAGCCTTATGAAGAGGTATATTATATGGAAAAATAGTGTTGAACTGTAGTACTATAGTATATGCTGCTTTGGGATTCCGAAGCGGCTTTTTTATTGAAGTATAAAGCTCATTAGATGTGGAGATAATAGATAATAGATAATAGGTAATAGATAATAGACTGAAAGATGTGCGGTAAGAGGTATTAAACTTTAAAAGTTAAACCTTGAACTGTTAAAACCTCGCATCCTGAAACTCTCTACTCTATCACTCTCAAACCCTACCATTCCCCAACTCCCATCCCATCGCAGTTTGCAAAACTTTTAATATATTTAGAAAAAAAATTAATGGACAATAGCACTTCCCGTAGGAATTTTATCAAAACAGCAGCTCTGGCAAGCTTTGGTGCATTGGTTTTACCCAATTCTCTATTTGCCTATTCAAATGATTTTAAAACAGATAAGAAAGTCCGTGTGGGCTTTATTGGTGTAGGACTTCGTGGCCAGGAACATGTAAAATTATTGGCTAAACGTAATGATGTAGAGATTGTGGCTTTTGCAGATCCGGATAAAAGAATGCTTGCTGCGTCTCAAAAAATATTAAAAGACAATAATAAATCAGCAGCTCAGGAATTTTCTAACGGCGAATATGATTACCGAAATCTTTTAAAATTAAAAACAGTAGATGCTGTAGTGATTGCTACTCCATGGGAATGGCATCTTCCACAGGGTGTAGAAGCCATGCGTGCTAAAAAGATTGTAGGAATGGAAGTTTCCGGAGCCATAAAGCTTCAGGATTGCTGGGAATTTGTGAAAGTATATGAAGAAACAAAGGTCCCTATTTTCATGATGGAAAATGTATGCTACCGAAGAGATGTTATGGCTATTCTAAACATGGTTCGTAAAGGGATGTTTGGAGAACTGGTTCATGGAAGAGGCGGTTATCAGCATGATTTAAGAGGAGTACTTTTCAATGATGGGGTTACCCCTTATAATTCCGGTGCTGAATTTGGTGAAAAAGGTTTCAGTGAGGCTAAGTGGAGAACAGAACATTATGTAAAACGTAATGGAGAGCTTTATCCTACTCACGGGTTAGGGCCAATTGCCATGATGATGGATATCAACCGTGGAAACCGTTTAACAAGACTCTCCTCCTTCTCCTCCAAGTCTGTAGGATTACATAAATACATTACAGAGCATTCAAAAGGTGGAGAGAACCATCCGAATGCTAAAGTGAAATTCAATCAGGGAGATATTGTAACCACTCAAATTGCCTGTGAAAACGGAGAAACCATCCTTTTAACTCATGATACCAGCTTACAGAGGCCTTATGACCTTGGGTTCCGCGTACAGGGAACAGAAGGATTATGGCAGGACTTCGGCTGGGGAGAATTCAACCAGGGACATATTTATTTTGAAAAAACAATGAATCACACGCACCGTTGGGACAATACAGAAAAGTGGATGAAAGAACATGACCACCCGATGTGGAAGAAGTTTGAAAGTACCGCTGCCGGAGCAGGACATGGCGGAATGGACTTTTTTGTAATGAATACCTTTATTGAATGTATCAAACGCAATATAGAATTCCCTATGGATGTTTATGATCTGGCCTTATGGTATTCAATTACTCCATTGAGTGAAGAGTCTATTGCCAAAAGAGGCCAGGTAGTTGATATTCCTGATTTCACCAATGGTAAATGGAAAACCCGCAAACCTGTATTTGGAATGACTGATGAATTCTAAGAAAACATTACTTATCCTTGCTGGTGGATTAGGCAGCCGATATAAAGGTCTTAAACAGATAGATGGAATACTCGATAATGGTTCACCTATTTTGGAGTATTCTATCTATGATGCTTTAGAGGCCGGCTTTTCCAAAGTGGTTATTATTGTCAATAAGCTGATTCCTCAGAGTTATATTGAAAGACTGAATTTGATCTCTGAACAAAAGGGTTTTGAATTGCACTGGGTATATCAGGAAATGAACAGTATTCCTCTGCAGGGTTTTGATTATCCTGAACGTGAAAAACCTTGGGGAACAGCACATGCTGTTTTATGTGCCAAATATGTGATACAGGAACCTTTCATTATGATCAATGCAGATGATTTTTATGGTAAAGAAGCTTACCTGCTAGCTGCGGATGAAATTAATCATCATCATATTTCCGACTCTCAGCTGGGTATGATTGCTTATCCCGTGAGTACAACATTAAGTGGTCACGGAACCGTAGCGAGAGGAATATGTACATTAGACGCTAATAATGATCTGATCCGTGTTGAAGAGCAAACATCCATTCAAAAACTAAACGGCTCCATTGTTTATACGGAAAACGGAGAGCATATAAAACTGGACCCCGATACATTGGTATCTATGAATTTTTTCATTTTCCATCCTCATATTTTCTGTGCTCTGGAAGCTTATTTTTATGATTTTATAGAATCTGGTCCAGCACCCAAACAGGAATTTTATATTCCCAGCGCCGTTCAGAGAACGATAGATGAAAAGAAAGTAAAAGTAACGGTAAAGGCATCCCCTTCCCAATGGATGGGCGTAACGTATGCTGATGACAAAAAGAATATTAAAGATTTTCTGATCTCAGAGATTCAGAACAACAGATATCCGGCAGATTTATGGAAATAATAAAAGACATTGTCGCTCAGTTTATCAGTACTGAAAATTATAGCCTTTCGCCTATCACAGATGGACTGATTAATACCACTTACCTTTTGGAAGATAAGGACCAGCAGAAAAAATTTATCCTGCAAAAGATCAATCATCATGTCTTCAAACAGCCGGAGGTTATTGTCAACAATCATTTAATGATTAATGAACTTCTCAGGTCAAATGATTATCAATTCCAAATTATAGAACCTATCCCTTCACTTAGCAATACGTTTCTGGTAAAAGATGCCAATGATGAACCTTGGCGTATGCTAAGCTTCGTAGAAAACAGCATTACCTTTCTTACTGTTCCATCTTTACAGACAGCTTTTAAGGCAGCTAAAACCTTCAGTTATTTCCTTAGCATCGTAAATACTGAAGAGCCACCAGCTATTGAAGACACGCTTCCTGATTTCCTCAATTTTGAAAAAAGAATTGCGGATTATAAAAAGGCACTGGAAAATGCCGCTCTCCATCTAAAAGAAAATGCAAAAACTGAAATAGAAATCACCAACCAGCTTATTTCCTTACTTGACCAATGGATAGAAATGGAGAAAAATAATCAGATTCCCAAAAGAATCATCCATGCCGATGTAAAAATCAGCAACATTCTCTTCGATCAAAATCATCAACCGTTAGCTGTAATTGATCTGGATACCATGATGATTTCTACTATTTTATATGACTTCGGAACGATGATTCAATCCTACACCAATACTACCAATGAAGATGACGGAAGTGCTGAAAACAATTTCAATCGTGAAATGTATGAGGTTGTAAAAGAAGGATTTCTTTTCTATTTAAAGGAAAAACTAACCCCGGAAGAGTCTGCTCAGCTTGATTATGCTGCCCAAGTCGCCATTTATATTCAAGAGGTTCGTTTTTTAACCGATTACCTGAATGGAAGTATTTATTATTCAACGAAATATCCTGAACATAATCTGGACAGAACGAAGAATCAGCTGGAACTTTTGAAAGGATTGAGAACCTATTTAGGCTGTTAATTTTATATCCTAAATACAATATTTAGATTCCTACGGAATGACAAAGTGTGCGGATAGTCTAAGTGCAATGTTTGTCATTCCGTAGGAATCTATACTTTTATTGATCAGATGTCATTATGGAAAACATTTTAGCTTCAGCCCAACTCTAATACTCTAATACTCTAATACTCTAATACTCTAATACTCTAATAATACTCTCAAACTCTCTCACCCTAAAAACTCTAAAACCCTCTTCCATTCTTCAAATTTTCTTTCAAAAGAAATGGTATGAAGCGGACTTGTAGACGGCATGAGAAAAATAGGAAGCTTATAGTTTTTTCCTAAAAGCTTTTGCAGATTTTTATAAGATTTTCCTCCGTTGCAAAAGATGGCTTTCACATTAGGATGTTCTTCCAGCAGTTCAGCAATCTGGTTGGCTTCTTCATTTTTAATCTCGGAATCCAGACTTCCTTTTCTTTCGCAGGAATCGATGACATCCCAAAGGGCAATATGATGCTTTTTTAAGGCTTCAATTCTTTTGGAATAATCTTCTGTAAATTCTTCATTCAGCAGTTCAAGAATGATTTTCCAGAATTTGTTTTGCGGATGGGCATAATATTGCTGCATTTCCAATGATTTTACTCCGGGAATAGAACCTAGAATTAAAATCTCAGACTGGTCATCAATGAGTGGTGGAAATGATGAAATACGGTTTTGCATATTCAAATATATTGATTTTATTTCTCGAAGATTATTCAGATTACGCAGATTTTAAAATATGTTCCTGTTTAAGTTTTGGCTGAAGTCAATGGAATTGTTTATTATAAGTAAAGCGGGCTTCTATTGATATTATTAACCACAGATCACAAAGATTTTCACAGATGATTGTGGATATTTATTTATGGATAAACATCATCTGAAAATCATCTAAAGTGCAGAATCTTTACAATATAAAAAAGCGGACTTGTAGTCCGCTTTTATTGATGTATTATTCTATCTTATAATGTTTCTTTCAACCATTCGAAGAATTCTCTCTGCCATACCAATCCGTTTTGCGGATGAAGTACCCAGTGGTTTTCGTTCGGGAAATAAACCAGTTTAGATTTCAATCCTCTTAATTTTGCCGCCTGGAAAGCTTCCTGTCCCTGCTCATAAGGCACACGGAAATCAATTCCACCTTGAATAATCATGATGGGCTTATTCCATTTTTCTACAAAGTTGCTTGGGTTGAACTCTGTGTATGCTTTTGGCTGTGGTTTTTCCCATGGAGAACCAATATCCCAGTTTGCAAACCAAAGTTCTTCAGTCGTCAGATACCATGATTTCATATCGAATAATCCGTCATGGGCAATAAATGTTTTGAATCTGTTTTCGTGGATTCCTGCTAACATGAATACGCTGTATCCTCCATAACTTGCTCCCACTGCGGCTACTCTGTCTCCGTCTACATACGGTAATGTTTTCGCATAATCTGTTGCCGCAAGATAATCTCTCATGGGCTGTCCGCCCCAGTCTCTTGAAATCTCTTCATTCCATTTTGTTCCCCAGCCCGGCATACCTCTTCTGTTTGGCGCCACTACGATGTAGTCATTTGCTGTCATTAGGGCAAAGTTCCATCTTGTGCTGAAATATTGAGTCAGTGCAGACTGTGGTCCACCCTGGCAGTATACCAATGTAGGATATTTTTTATTCGGATCAAAGTTCGGTGGATAGTGGAACCATACGCCCATTTCTTTACCATCCGAAGTTTTCACCATTTTAAGTTCAGATTTTCCTTGTGTCAGCTTAGCATAAGTATCTTTGTTCGCTTCAGTAACCTGCTTCATTTCTCCGTTTTTAAGGTTTACAGAGAATAGTTCTGTAGCATGGTTTACATCTGTTCTTCCTACTAAAACTGAAGTTTTGTTATCTGTGAAAATTTCATTCACATCAAAATCTCCTTTGGTGATCTGCTGCACTTTTGCAGATTTTGAATCCAGAGAGAACAGTTGTTTTGTTCCTCTGTAAGCCGCTGTGAAATAGATTGTTTTTGAATCTGCACCCCAAAGCACATCTCCTGAAACACTATCATCCCATCCTGCAGTAAGGTTTGTAGTCTTTCCTGATTTCCAATCCATGATTTTTACATCATTCTTATCTGCTTCGTAACCATCTCTGGCCATACTCTGCCAGATCAGAGACTTTCCATCCGGGCTGAATTTCGGATTGATATCATATCCTTTGTTTGATTCTGTAAGGTTCTTCGTAGTTCCTGTAGCTAAATCATAAGCAAAGATATCCGTATTCGTACTGGTTGCATATTCTTTACCGCTTTTCGCTTTAGTAACATATAAAAGCTGTGCAGAATCCGGACTCCATACAAAGTCTTCAGCACCACCGAAAGGTCTTTGAGGAGAATCCCAGGTTTTTCCTTCCAACAGATCTTTAGCAGCCTCTACTTTATCTGAAGTATTTACTACAAATACGTGGTTATATTTTCCTTCATTGAAGTAATCCCAGTGTCTGTGGTTAAGGTCTGTGTACACCTGAGCCGTAGTTTTAGGGGTATCGCTGTATTTGTCTTTCCCCATTAACTTTTCTACCAACACCTGCTTACTGAAAGCAATTCTTTTTCCATCCGGAGAAATAACGATATTGTCAGCGTCGCCAATGGTATAGAATTCTGTCCAGGTTTTTCCGGCATCTTTTGAAAGATAGATTTTATCTCCTTCCTGAGCGTAGATCCCGTTTTTATCCCACTGAATCAATGCTTTTTTACCGAAATCGATTTTGGAAGCCTGGTGATTAAGAACATTCAGAAAGTAGTTCTCGTTTTTTGTTTTTTCTGTTTTCAGATCTACCTGTCCTACTTTGTAAATAAGGGATGCCTGATCCGGTGAAACTGCCTGTACTCCCACTTTTTTCAAAGTCCAAAGAATTTCAGGCGTCATTACTTGTTGTGCATTCATTAAAAGCGGAGCTGCCAGAGCCAGCAGACTGTACTTAAGTTTCATATGTTCATTCATTTTTAGCGGATCGGTAAAACCATATTGATTTTATCCAATCCTTTCATTAAATTCAAAGATTGCCAAAGTTAGTATTTAAAATAAAAATTAACGAAAGAATTAACATTAAAATTAGCATTTATGGGGAAAATATTAAAAAAAACTGAGGACTGAAGAACAAAATAAAAGAGTGAACCATCAAATTTTTATAATTATTCAAACGTTGAAGCTAAAAAAAGAGGTTGTCTCAAAATGACAGTCTTTTGCAGGTTGTCAATTTCATCCCGAGCATTTCTGCCTATATACCCTTTGGTAATAAAATAAAGTACCTTCCAGATATTTTGCAATTTCAACCTGCTTTCTAGTTTCATCCATATTGGATTCCTTATCTTCAGGAACAGTGAAATTTTTAAAAAACATAGTTACTGGAAAAAACGATAACTCATAAGACCTGATATTATTATTGAATGGAGAGTAAGATAAAACAGTAAATATGAAAATTGAAAAAAAACACATCAATATATTATTTGGAATAAATAAAAATAAAATATCTTTGCACACCCAATTTTAAGTATATATAGTTAATAATCTGTTATCCTAGCAATACCGGCAAATGAAAGTTAAACAATACAAAACAGCTAAAATTACAGCTGCACTTTTATATTTTTCTTATTCTTTATCTCCAAAAGCCTATGCAGCAATGCCTTTTATTTCAGAAAATTCTTTGCAGGTGTATTCATTACAGGCGCAACAAAAAGGTAATGTGAGTGGTCGTATCGTCAATGCAGAGGGCAAACCCATAGCAAATGTACACGTTAAGTTAATCGGAATTGGAAATACTCGGTCTGATAAAGAAGGGTATTTTAAATTTGAAGGAATAACATATGGAAAATACGAACTGGTAATTAGCCTGGAGGGATATGAAAATATGGCCCAATCTATTGAAATTAATGAAGATAATTATCAATTGCCCGAACCGGTTGTTATGCAGCCTGCAAGACATCATTTGGATGAAGTTGTTGTAACTGCAAGCAGATTGGCAGAACATATTGATGAGGTTCCTTCCTCCATAACCTATATTGGGGGTAAGACACTAGACCAGCAGCGGCAGATCAACGATAACCTGCCATCTATCCTGATGCAAAAAGTGCCTAGTATATCCCCTAGTGAAGAAAGCCAAAATAACTTTATTGCCAAGATCCGCGGACGCAATTTTTTGGTACTGATTGATGGTATCCCACAATCCACGCCTTTACGTAATGGTGGACGTGACCTACGGACCATTGATGCTACTGCCATAGATCATATCGAGGTGATCAACGGGGCAACGGCCATGTATGGTAACGGAGCCGCTGGCGGTGTAATAAACTACATTACTAAAAAACCTAAAAAAGGCAGAAAACTTAATTCATCTACTTATCTCAATAATTCACTGAGTCTGGTCAGACCAAACGAAACCTACGGATATAATATTGCTCAAGTTTTTTCCGGACAGATTGGAAAATGGGATTATGTCCTTCAAGGCAAAATGGGCCATACAGGTGTTGTGCGAAGTTCCGATGGTACAGTAGTAAGTCCTTTTTACGGATTAGGTGAGACCAATTCTTATAATACACTGGCTAAAATCGGTTATCAGATCGCTCCTAACCATCATGTAGAAGTGATGGGAAACTATTATCGAAGCTTACAGGACAGCAAATATGTAGGTACGACGGGTAAGTTTGGCGAATCACCGGCAGTTGGTATTCCTGCTGATGCGCTCATTAATGGCGGTACACCCTATAACAAGGCCTTACATTTAAAATATGATGGTCAATATGGAAAAACCGAGGCAAACCTGAGCCTGTATTACGAAGATATGAATACAGTGTTTGAAACCTATAATCAAAACTATTCTGATCATAAGGGAGCCAGGCTCAATTTCAATACTCCATTTCAACTTGGTACCCATTCCAAAATTTCTCTTATTTACGGTATTGATCTACTAAAAGATCATACGGTACAGAAGACGCTGAAAGACGAACTGGTAACACCGGATATGAATATGAATAATCTCGCCTTTTATGTACAGAGTAAAGTAAATATTGGCCCCGACTGGATCCTAAAGGGAGGAATACGTTATGAAAATATCCGTTTCAAAGTTGGGGATCTGATTAAAAATGGTAAACTGACTGCTGGTGAAAATAACCATTCTGATGCTTTTGTATTCAATCTGGCAACACGGTATAATAAATACAGCTATCTACAGCCTTTTGCATCCTTTTCACAAGGATACTCAATTGGGGATGTTGGGCTTATTTTACGTAATGGCGTGCCATTAAGCAAAATTGATCCCAGGCCAGTTATTGTTAACAACTTAGAATTCGGAATAAATGGTAAGATGGGGGTATGGGATTATCAGCTCATAGGGTACTATAGTACTTCTAAGAAGGGTACTACTTTCGCTGAAACTTCTGTACCTGGTACTTATGAGCTGAGCCAGGTACCGCAACGTATTTATGGAGTGGAGTTTGTCGCCAATGTAAAGCCTGTTCAATGGTTGACACTTGGCACAGTACTGGGGTATATGGACGGTCGTCAGGATTTGAAAAATGAGGGAAATTTCAAAGACAAGCTTGATAATTCTATTATTTCTCCTTTCAAGATTAATTTAAATGCTGATTTTAAGTTATCTGAAAAATGGAATGTATACCTACAATACCTGCATTTAGGAGGAAGAGATGTATTTCCTGCAGAAGCATACAACTATGGGAAATACCCAATTTCAGGTTATAATCTTGTTGATTTACAAACTAAATACAAATATCAGCAATTTACTTTTTTATTTTCCATTAATAATCTACTCAATGCTGATTATTATCCTATTCATGCCGAAGTAAGGGGTGCAACCAATGAAGGCCGTTATTATATCAAAGGATCTGGAACAATGGCAAGCATAGGGATACAATTCGATCTTTAAAGTTACTACTAAATAACTTTGAACATTACAAATTCTGAATTGATTCAATTGAATAATAGGTAATAAAAGAAGATACCTAGAATACATCTTCTTTTATTATACACTATATCCATTTATACGAACAAAAAAGGCTATCTCACTTTTGAGACAGCCTTTTTTTTATTTTATTTTACATCTGTTAATCTCCATCTGAGAACATTGAATTCGCCAGAGAAGTTACGATTGATAGTAATATACTGAAGACAAAAGCCCACCAGAAGCCGTCTACCACCATGCTGTCTATAAAATAGTCTGCAATCAGGATAATTCCGGCATTAATAACCAATGCAAAGAATCCTAAGGTAAGAATGGTAAGCGGAAGCCCGAACAGGCTTAAAATAGGCTTTACAAATATGTTTAATACTCCAAGTACAATGGCAAAGATAATCGCGGATGAAAACCCTTCAAAATGTACACCTGGTAAAACTTTAGTTAAAAGGTATGCCACAATTGCGGTGACAAACAAACGGATAATTAAGTTCATTTCGTTATTTTTTATAGTTATGGGGTGTATGGAGCAAAAGCCATTCCATTTTAGGATAGAAAATCACTTTAAACCCTTTATTTAGGGAATATTTTACATAACACGATCCTAAAAATGAGTTATTTTATCTTCATCATAGTTACTAATGAAGTTGCTACATGACTTTCTGAACCCGATGCTTCATTCTGCACATAGATTTCTGTTCTGATCACACTGATCTTTGAGCCTCCTTTAATAACATAAGATTTTGAAACCAGAGCGTCTCCCATCGCCGGGCGCAGATAATTCACCTTTAATTCAACGGTTACCACATAACAGTCTTCCGGATAATGACTCACTGCAGCATATCCTGAAGAGACATCCACCAAAGAAGCAATCATTGCTCCATTGAACATCCCTGCTTTTCTGGTCATCATTTCCATTTTGGGAATTTTAATGGAGACGAAATCGGTTTCTACTTCCAGCAGTTCTGCTTTATAGAATTTCAGGGTTTCTGAACGGTTGAAGCTGTCTGTAATGAGTTTCTTTTTCTCTGGGGTCATGAATTTTTATTTTAAACAAAGGTAAGAGATAGTTATATTCAGCCATAAATACACAATTAATTTTTATAAGATATATTTATAGGTCTGTTGTCAAAAGGAAAACAGCCACCTCAAAATTAATGATAATGAAGTGGCTGTTTCTAGGTTTAAACCTTATTTAAACTAACGATAACTTTTCTTCTGTTTCTGACTGTTTCATCTGATAATCTTCTTTAATCATATCTGCTGCCTTTTCTCCAATCATGATGGTAGGAGCATTGGTATTGCCGGAAACAACATCCGGCATAATGGAAGCATCTGCTACACGAAGACCTTTTATCCCATACACTTTTAACCTTGGATCAACTACAGAAAGACTGTCTATTCCCATTTTACAGGTTCCGGTCATGTGATGGTAAGTGGAACATGATTTTTTGATGTAATCCATCACTTCTTCTTTTGTTTTTCCTTCCCCTGGGTAAATTTCACCATCATTCCATTCTTTCATTGCTTCTGTTCGCCCCATTTCACGACAAATCTCAACACATTTGTACATTGCTTCCAAATCAGATTCTTCGGATAAATACCTTGGATTGATTTCTAATGACGAAGCTGGATCTGAAGAGATTAATTTGATATAGCCTTTGCTCGCAGGTCTGATAAACCCGGCGCAAAATGTGAATGCATTTTCAGGACCGGTAAATCCTGGGCTGTAATAAGGAAGCCCCATAAACAAAGGCTGCAGATCCGGAAAAACCATTTCTTCTTTACTTTTCCAGAACAGCTGTGCCTCCAGTAAATTAGCTTCAGGAGCAGGAATTTCTTTTTTTGCTTTGAAGATAACACTTGTCAAAAGATGATCCTGAAGGTTTTTCCCAACTCCTTTCAGATCTTTTATTACTGTAATACCTACAGCCTCAAGCTCTTCTTTATCCCCGATTCCTGAAATCATCAGAAGTTTTGCGGATTCTATAGTTCCACAAGATACGATCACCTCTTTGCCTGCCTTTGCTTCTATTAATTCTCCGTTTTTCATATACTGAACACCTACACACTTATCCCCTTCAAAAATCAGTTTCTGAGCCAGAGCATCAGTTTGAACCTGCAAATTGGAACGAGATATAACAGGATCTAAAAAAGCCTTTGCAGTTGAACATCTTTTGCCGTCTTTTCCAACACTGAGATGATTCAGACCTGCTCCCCAGATTTCTTTATTAAAATCATCTGTCAAAGGATATCCTAATTCTTTACAGGCCTCAATAGCACTTGTTGAAATAGCATTAGGACGTTTGATACGGCTTACAAAAAGAGGGCCTTCTCCACCATGAACAGCATCTTCTCCATCTTCATGAGTTTCAGATTTTTTAAAGTAAGGCAATACACTTTCCCAGTCCCAGCCCACACATCCATTGTAAGCCCAATGGTCATAGTCCTGTTGATGCCCTCTGATATAGATCATTCCATTAATAGAACTTGAACCGCCTAATGTTTTCCCACGAGGCCAGTATCGCGTATTTCCACCTGCATTTTCCTGAGCAACGGTATGATAAGCCCAATCTCTTTCAGTATTCCATATTGCCGGCCAGCCGGCCTGGTCCTGTACTTCATTCACTTTATCATCTGGTCCCGCTTCCAACAGAAGAACATTTATATTTTCGTTTTCGCTTAATCTGTTGGCGATAACGGCTCCTGCTGAACCGGATCCCACCACTATAAAATCGTATTTCATGAGCTTTAATTTAAGATGTTTATTTCTTGGTGCTGATAACTTTAGGAGTTGTTACGGCTTTTAATCCTTCGATTCCGAATTCTACTCCATAACCGGATTGTTTGGCTCCTCCAAACGGTACAAAAGGATGAATGGCTCCATGCTGATTAATCCAGACTGTTCCTGCTTCCAATTGTGCTGCCACTTTTTGGGCTTCATCAGGGTGATCACTCCAAACCGAAGCTCCTAAACCATTCTCTGAATTATTCGCTTTGTTAATTGCTTCTTCTACTGTTTTATATTTGATAATTGGTAAAACAGGTCCGAACTGTTCTTCATCAACAATTCTATCTCCGTTATCAACGTTTCCTACTAGGGTTACAGGAATAAAATACCCTTCCAGATCAGGTTTTTGCCCTTTGAATAAAAAGTCTGCTCCTGTACTTTCAGCATCACGAATCAGATCCTGAATCTTATCGTACTGCATTTTATTTTGTATTGGTCCCAGAACAACAGCTTCATCAGCACCATTCCCCATTGGAATATTGGAAGAATATCCTGCCAATGCTTCCACTACTTTTTCATAATCATCTTCGTGTACATATAATCTTTTAAGACAGGCACAGGTTTGTCCCATATTCAGAAAGGCGCCCCAGAAAATATTTTCTATATGTTTGGCTATCTCCAACCCTGGTAAAATAATTCCGGCATCATTTCCTCCACATTCCAGTGTAAGACGTGCCATATTGTTTGCAGAGGCCTCAATCACTTTTTTACCTGTTGCAATAGACCCTGTGAACATAATTTTTCCTATCTCCGGATGTGATGTCAGGTAACCACCCACTTCTCCCTTACCGGTAACCACTTGTAAAATATCTTCAGGAAGTACGCTATTGATTACTTTTATCATTTCAAGACTGCAGTAAGTAGTATATTCTGAAGGTTTGATCACTACAGCATTTCCCATTCTCAAGGATGGAATAATCTGCCAGATCGCAATCATTAACGGCCAGTTCCATGGAGCAATAGCTGCCACAACTCCAATTGGATTTCTGTACAGAATGTCTTTTCTGGTTTCATCTTCGAAAACAACTTCTTCAGGCAGATCCAGTGATGCAGGAACCTGCGTCCAGCCTACACAAGCCTGCATTTCAAAATTAGCACCAGGTCCATTGAGAGGCTTCCCCTGCTCTCTGGTAATCCATTCTGCCAGATGTTTTGAATGAGTCTGCAGGGCTTCTGCTACCTGTAATAAAATTTCTTTTCTTTCGGCATCCGGTCTTGCTGCCCATCGTTTTTGGGCTTTTTTTGCTTTTTCAATGATGACGTCTATTTCTTCATGGGAAGTATTTTCAACTTTACCAATAACCTCCAAAGTAGAGGGATTCAGAGATAAAAAATCAGTATTTGAATTGGAAGTTTTTGTTTCTAACGATGTTCTTTCCATTATTTTAAATATTTTGTATTTTACATAATTCGAAAATGATGAAAACATGATGTAATTTATTTACCTATTCTCTATTTTTTTTAACCTAAACTCTATCGTATGGAAAAAATCGAAGAAAGAACCGTTTTCAGCATTCCATTTGGCGAATTGAATGTGTTTGAAACGAATGTCGTATGCCATGATTTTCCTTTCTTTTTTGAAAAGCCTGTCATCACGCTAATGCTGAGTGGCAATAAAATCATCCGCAGTGAGGAGGAAACTTTTGAATTCAACGAGAGAAGTGTATTCATCCCGCCCTGTAATAAAGAGTTGAGTATCGATATTCATCCAGTTTTCCTGGAACCTACCAAATGTCTGGTATTGAATATTGAACAGGAATATATCGACAGCGTTTTTCATGAAGTTATAGAAAACTGGCACCCGGACTGGGACAAAACAGGTTTTATGATGAAAGAAAATGCGGTAAAAAAATTTGTAAGCTCTGATGAATCTTTGTGGAGAAGCCTTACCCACCTTTATAACAGAAGGGTAGATGAAAGTATTTACGGGACTTCAGATTTTCTTCTAAGTTTAAGCCTTAAAGAACTGATTTATGAGCTGATGAAAACCAATGCAAAACATATCCTGTTCTACTCTGATAAAACAGAGAATACCCCAACCGAACTTCAGGAAGTAATTTATTTTATCAAACAAAACTACAGAGAGCCTATTACCATCAAAAAACTTTCTTCACTTGCCGGAATGAGTGAAGCTAATCTGTTTAAAAAGTTTAAACATTCTTACCACTGTACTCCTGTAGAATATATTATTCAATTGAGAATTGAACATGCTAAACAGCTATTGATCAACAATCCGGAAATCGGAATTAAAAATATATGCTTTGAATCCGGATTTAATACGCTGGAATATTTCTACAGAAAATTTACACAGATTACAGGAAAATCTCCAAAGAAGTTCACTATAATTTAATATCTTAGTATTCTGAATAGTGCTTTTTAAGATAGCGCGTTTGACTGGCAGTCAAAAGGCCACGGGTTCGAATCCCGTATTCTCCACTTTAAAATTCCTATTCATCCCACTAAAGCTTTAAACAGCCTTAAAAAAAAAATTCATTTTCCTCATCCACAAACATCCTCTTCCATTTTGTCACCGTATTTCTGCTTAATTTAAAATGATTGGCCAATTGCTTATTGGTATACTCATATTTTTTTTGATATTCTAAAATTTCTAAAATATCGGATTTGGAATAAGAGCGAAGCTTCTGATTCAGTTCTTCTGTCTCCTTACTGATGCCAAAAATTTTTTGGTTCAGTTCAATAATATTTAAAACGGTTAATTTCTTTTTGTTCAGTAATGCTTCACATTCTTTTTTCTTTTCAGGAAATTTATTTTCAATAATATCAGTGTAAATAAGTTTATAATTAGGCTGTGATCCTTTCATAATGTTTTTCAGTTGAATAAATAGACATTTACTTTTACAGCATTATTTAATATATCGGGCATATTTCGTCAAGGCTGCCCTGATTTTTCAAACAGATTTGCAAAAGTCTGTCAAGTTTTATTAATTGCCAGAGTTTCCGTATTTACTTATCCATTTATAGAGTGTGGTTTTGGGGATGCAATAGCGTTCTATGACTTTATTTTTAGTCATTTTCCCCGTTGCTATCTGCTCCAGGCAGAAATCAATAACCTCCTTTGAATAGATACTTTTCCGGAACTGTGGCAAAGCAGATTTATGCGGGTCGTGTTTCTCTTGTTTTTTATGACGGGCTGCTGGTGGTGCAAACAGTATCAGATGCTGTGAATAGAGTCTGAAAAAATCGTATTCAAGCAATTTGCTCCATTTCAGCAATATATCAGTTGGAAGATTTTCTGATGAGAGCATTTTTTTTATTTCATCTTCCGTACAGTTCATGAAATTGCAGATACGGGACATATCTGTCCCGCTTTCTGCAACTTGTTGACCGATTAAATTTCCAATATGGATATTTTTAAAGTTCAACATAAGTATTTATATAGAATTTGTATTTTTTATGGATATTTTTTCCAACCAGGAAAAAGCAGCAACTAAGGGTGTTCATCCATAATTTAGATTAGTATTGCAGTATTTTTAATATTGTATACAAAAACAGGCTGATCAATTTTATAGTCTGTAATCTGGTACTATGTATGTCCGCT
The DNA here is from genome assembly GCF_001684955.1 of Chryseobacterium contaminans. Classification (GTDB taxonomy): domain Bacteria; phylum Bacteroidota; class Bacteroidia; order Flavobacteriales; family Weeksellaceae; genus Chryseobacterium; species Chryseobacterium contaminans. The sequence continues at coordinate 19,227 of NZ_MAYF01000246.1, forward strand.
AATTCATAGGTTCAAACACTTTGATGGAAGCAGATGTGGCTGACATTTTATTATTAAGATTGGCTGGAGCAATAGGCTCACCAACAGAAATGGTGGTCCCAACCGGGATACTTCTCTCAATAGCTGCCAGTTTGAAGGTATGAGTTCCTATAGAGAGACCAGGGATGGAAGCATTGATGTTCAAGGTTTTATAAGACCCTGTTCCGCCAATAACAATTCCCGCCCGTACAAACTTCAGCTTACCATCAATAAAAATCCCCAGTCCGAAACTTCCTCTTATTCCTCCGGATACCTGTGCCAGTGTCTGTACGATGATATTGGTTGAGCTCCCTCCTTTTGTAATGGTAAATGTCTGGGCAACTCCGGTAATTTCTTTCCAGGTGGTAGGTGTCGTCATGTCCTGATCTTCATTATAAGGAACAGATAAGGTTGCTCCCTGGCCTGCTCCGTTAAACTGTACTCCGGTTTCTGCAGACATCAGATAAGTGGCCGTTAAAATTAAACCACTTCCATATCCTGCCGGCAGATCAAAATTCTTCCATTCAGGGTTATTATTTCCGTTGGCTGTAATGAGGTCTCCCAGTTTTCCGGGATTTCCGGCATTCTGGTCTGTTCCGCCAAGGTTAATTTCATTTTTCACATTAATCGTTCCGTTAACATCCAGCGTAGTATTAGGCTTCGTAGTGGCAATTCCGACATTTCCGGTTTGTGCTCCTGCAAAAAACGGAACTGATATCAGCAAGATGCTTACAATATTTATACAATTTTTCATAGGATTATGGCTTAAGGGATATAAACAGGCGTTGTATTAGTAGGATTCGGTTTTTCGTAAGATTCTATCATGAAGGAGGACTGCATCATAAAGTCATTTAGGTTGGTATACACAGATTTCCCAATACCGATATCCCCTGTGAAATTATTGTTGTTGGATCTTCTGGTACATGCTACTTTCACTGTATGCTGCCCCACAGACAAGTTCTGTGCTGCTGCAATAAGATTGAAAGTATAAAAATCACGAACCAACCCGGCTACTTCTGAATCCAGCGTGTATACCCTTACTCCCTTTAGTTTATCATCAACAAAAATGCCTATAGCAATATCAGCCCCCTGGTACTGAGCTGTTGAATTGATCATAAATATTGTTTCAAATGAAAATGCCAGTATACTTTCCGGATTATTAATAGTAACAGTTTGGGTAAGATCATTGATAACTCCTCCTGAAGCCGTTACAGTTCCTAGAAAACTTGTTAAACTTTGATTTTCTGTATAGATATTGGAGCCTGACGTAGCATTTCCGATGGCCAGCCCATTCTGGGTCTTTACTCCTATATTGTAAAAGGAAAAGTATAAAAAAGGATCAAAAGGTGGTACCCTCAACATTTTCCATACCGGTGGCAGCCCTTGTCCCTGTGAAACCAGTACAGTCCCTTTCTGACCCAAAATTCCCTGAGCACCATCGCTCCCGCCCAGATATATTTTTTTTCTTATTCCAAGATTCCCCTGCACGTCCAAAGTGGCAAGAGGAGTTTTAGTATTAATTCCTACCTGCCCGTTGCCAAAAAAAACTGCAAATATGAAAAATAAACTTATAATTCTTGTGATATACATTTTTTAATGGTTTAATTGTTTACAATTACTTTTTCGTGGGTATTGAATTTTAAGATGGAGCCTAACATAAAATTATTGGCGACCTGCGTGCCGTCTGTAGTGGTTCTCCCTATGGCAAAATGGTAACCATTATTGCTGGAAGTAATTCTTCTGCATCCTACCTTGGCGACATGGGAACCGACTGCTAAATTCTGAATAATATAGTTCAGTGTAAAAATAGACTGGTTCTTATTCCCTTTTCCATACACTCCGTTAATCTGATCGGATCTTAGTGAAACCAAGATATTATCAACAAAAATTCCGCATACAAAACGTACAAACTGACTATCAAGAGTTCCTACGTCCGACATTTCAATTCCGGTCTGAAAATTCAGATTTACTCTGTTATCTGCATTACTGATATTAAAATTTGTAGCTAAACCCGGTATCTCTGTCCATTTCGGAGATGCCTGGGTAAGCGTTTCTCCTGTAGTGCTTGTAGCCACTCCGTCACCGGGACTTACATTTCCGAAATTAATGCCTACCTGGTCTGTTGTAAAACGGGATTCTATAATCCGGTATTCACCAGCTTCATAAAACCCTACTTTTGATGCTTTCCATTGGGGCGCCATATTAGGTCCCTGAGAAACTAATAAATATTTGTCAGATCCGGGGATTCCGGCTGTTGTGGCTGTTCCTCCAACTTTCAGTTCATTCCTAATAGTAAGATCACCATTGATGTCTAAAGTGGATCGCGGATTAGTAGTATTGATTCCAACCTGGCTTCTGACCATGAAACTTACGGCCAGACAAAGAGTAAATACGAAGCGTTTTTTCATCCCTTTTTAATTTCGATCTGCAAGATTACACTGTAGTAATGAATAAAAACAACTGTAACAGTGTATATTTATTGAAATCATTCTAAGAATAAGTCTAATTTTTCATATCAATTTTAAACCCCGATATACAAATAAGCATAATTGATTGTCAACAATTTAACCTATTCACTAAGATGAATAAAATATTGAATTATATATATTGAATTGTATATCAATTAAGATTTATATACTAATTTTATGTTAACAACATTAGTATTATTAAGTAAAACAATAATCAACATAAAATAAGGTAACCCGCTACCATAACGGCTATGTATTCTTTTATTATATGATTAACTGAGGTCTCTTTAACAAGGTCCTTTTATTATTTTAAACAGATAGTAAAGTAATCATAGCTGCATTTTTAGTGTAAGGGTTAGCTTCTGACCGCTTTACACTCAACCTGTACAGAAAAATATATTGCGGATTGACCATAAAAAACTATTTTTGCAACGTCTTGAACAGGAGAAAAAAATAAAGCAATATTGATGATATTTTAATTAAATTTAATCTAAAATCTTGCTTTATAGCGTTCAATAAAAAGTATTTTTGAAATGACTTACAAAAAGTACCATTGGTGGATGAATAAAAATAAAAACGGAAACACAGGTACCGGTTTGACGAAAGCTTTGTTTTTTGTGCTTTCAATATTGATTTCCTGTTCTTATTATTCCCAGACTCCTGATCCCAAGAATGCACAAGAACTCATTACAAAACAGTATAATATTTTTAACCTTAAAGGGATTGACCCTGACATCAATGATGTAAAAAAACTGATACAACAATCTGAGAAGCTAGACTTTACGGAAGGAACCCTGCGCGGATTGATTATGCTTCAGCGTCTTGCCATCAGAAAAGGAGATTATAAGCTTGCCGATAATTATACTGAACAGGCTGAAAATATTGCCCATCAAAAAGGGTATGATTATAAATTAACGGCTGCTTATTTCAATAAAGCCAATGCTTATTTGAAATTAAAAATGTACAAGGAAGCTAAAGCGATGGTAGATAAAGCCATGGCCATTTCACAGAGTAATCCGGACAAAGTAGACAAACAGCTTTGGGCTTCTCAGAAATATTCTTTCATGGCAGGAGTAGCTGCCGAATTTAACAAACATGATTCTATCATCTACTATACTAAAAAAAGTCTGGCTACTGTAGAAGCTATTCCTACTAAAAACCTGACAGATCATCAAAAAATCATTTACTATCATTTTCTGATTTTTCAATTGATGAATATGGGAATTTCCTGTACTGAAAGCATGAAGCCTCCAAGAGCAGATCTGGCTGAATCCTATTTTAAAAAAGCGCTGAGCTATTCTACCACACAACCTCAATATTTTAAGAGAGCAGGTATAGAAGTCTATGAGTCTGTCAGCAATTTTTATTTCGAACAGAAAGATTATCCCAAAGCTATAGAGTATTCCAAAAAGGTTCTGGAACTTGAAAGAACCAACAGAAAAGTGGAAGAAAGGCTCCTGGCATTAGGACGCCTCAAAGATTCCTATGGTATTCTGAAAAATAATGATGAAGAGCGTAAATATCTGAAATTATATACCGCATTAAAGGATAGTACTGACAATGTTGAAAGAAAAGCCATCGTTAATGATGCCAGAAACCAAATCAGTAAATCTAAAAAAGAGGTTACCGCAGAATACAAAGAAGACCGTAAAAATATTTTCTTGGTTTCTGCAGGTGTTATTGTTCTTATCCTTATTGCTGCATGGCAATATAGTATTTATGGAAAGCGTAAATACCGCCAAAAATATGACCAGCTGATCAGTAAATTGAATAACGAGAACTCTGTACAGGGAACAGAGATTGAAAAAAAGGAAACCGTCTATAATAATGCTATATATTCTGAAACAGAGCAGAAGCTCCTTAAAAAATTGCAGGCATTTGAAGCATCAGATAAGTTTCTGAAGCCGGAAATATCCATGAATCTTCTTGCCAGCCATTTTAAAACCAATGCAACTTATCTTTCTAAAATTATCAATAAGGTTAAAAATCAGAATTTTAATAATTACATCAACAGCTTAAGGATTAATTATATTACCAATAAGCTGTATAATGAGAAAAAATACAGAGAGTATAAAATAAGTTATCTTGCAGAAGAGTGTGGATATGCTTCCACCCAGGTTTTTGTTATTGCTTTTAAAAATGAACATGGGGTAACACCATCTTATTTTATCAAGCAGCTGAAAAGTGACAGTGATGCTATTGAAAGTACGGATGGTAAAGTTACAGATCTATCCGTATAGCATTCTTTTTCTGTATTGATAAATATTATGCACTAACCAAGCTGCACCTGAAAATCATCTCCCAAAGTCAGAACACCTTCTGTAAGGCTTTCCGGATGGGCACTGAACCCTTTCAGCTTTGAAGTCTTCCCTTTTAAAACAAGGTCTAAAAGCTGTTTATCAGAAAGCTTTTTCCCAAATATTTCAAATGTAATTTTGAAGCCGCAATTTTTGAAATCGGAACATCCTACAGCGGTTTTACCCTTGATCAGATTGTGTTCTTTACATTTAGGGCACTTTGTTTCTTCCCAGGACTGAAGTTCTTTTTTCTGTGCAGGTTCTCTTTTCTTCTTTTCCTTCACTTCTTCTTTTTCTTCCTCCTGCAGGGTAATGACTTTTCCTTTTCCGTACACTACTTTATCGGTAAGTTCTGTTACCATCTGGATCAGTTCTTCTTTGAAAAGGTTGGCTTCATATTCTCCTTTTTCAATTTTACGAAGTTTGGATTCCCATTCCCCTGTAAGTTCCGGACTCTTTAAAAGTTCGTCTTCAATGGTATCGATAAGCTGGATTCCTGTTTGGGTAGCAATCAGGTTTTTTCGCTTTTTTTCAATATATTTTCTTTTGAAAAGGGTTTCGATGATGTTGGCACGGGTAGATGGTCTTCCGATCCCGTTATTTTTCAGCATTTCGCGTAATTCTTCATCTTCAACCTGTTTTCCGGCTGTTTCCATCGCTCTCAGCAAGGTTGCTTCCGTGTAAGGTTTTGGCGGAGTGGTTTTTCCCTGGTGGATCATTGGATCATGTGGCCCGGTTTCTCCTACGGTAAATTCAGGAATGGTCTGTTCTTCCTCTTTTTCTTTTTCCTTGTCCTTATCGGTAGATTCTTCTTTGGGTTCTTTAGCATATACCGTTCTCCATCCCGGTTCCAGGATCTGCCTTCCGCTGGTTTTAAAAGGAATGGTTCCTACTTTTCCTTCTACCAAGGTATTTGAAATTTTACATTCAGGATAAAAAACAGCAATGAAACGTTTGGCGATCAGGTCATAGATCAGCTTTTCTTCCCTGCTCAGGTTTTGAGAAGGAGGAACTTCCGTAGGAATGATCGCATGGTGATCGGTTACTTTCGTATCATCAAATACCGCTTTGGATTTTGGAATCGGAGCTTCCAATAAAGGAGCAATCAATTCCTGATAAGGATACATTTTTTTCAGAATCCCTTCTATTTTCGAATATAAGCTGTCTGATAAATAGGTAGTATCAACACGCGGATAGGTTACATGCTTCTTTTCGTAAAGACTTTGCACATAATTCAGAGTATTTTCTGCTGAATAGCCATATTTTTTGTTGGCTTCTACCTGTAATCCGGTCAAATCGAAAAGTCTTGGATTCTTTTCTTTTCCTTCTTTAATTTCGAAAGAAACGATTTCGAATGGATTTACTTTAAGGTATTCCAGTCCTTTTTCTGCTCTTTCTAATGTTTTCAGACGATCAATCGCTGCATTGAAAATTACATCACGGTATTTGGTTTTCAGTTCCCAATATTCTTCTGTGGTAAAGGCATCAATTTCTTTCTGACGCTGCACCAGCATCGCTAAAGTAGGTGTCTGTACTCTTCCAATGGAAAGTACGGCTTTATTCCCCCCAAATTTCTTGGTGAAAAGCCTTGTTGCATTAATTCCCAATAACCAATCTCCAATAGCTCTTGCATTTCCGGCCAGATAAAGATTTTTGTAGTCTTCTGCAGGTTTCAGGCTTGCAAAACCTTCTCTGATGGCATCTTCGGTCAATGAGGAAATCCATAAACGCTGAACAGGTTTGTTGCATTTTGCTTTCTGCAATACCCAGCGCTGGATCAGTTCCCCCTCTTGCCCGGCATCCCCGCAGTTAATGACCTCATCACATTCCTCCACTAATCTTTCAATAACTTTAAACTGGGTTTCCACGCCTTTATTCGGGATCAGCTTAATACCAAAACTGCTGGGAATAATGGGTAATGAAAATAAGTTCCAGGATTTGAACTGTGGACTGTAGTCGTGAGGTTCTTTCAGGGTACAAAGGTGTCCGAACGTCCATGTTACGCAATAGCCGTTCCCTTCCATATAGCCCTGTTTAGATGTGGTAGCACCTAATACTTTGGCGATATCTCTGGCAACACTTGGTTTTTCGGCAATACATAATTTCATGAACTCGGGTTTAATGAAGGAGTGCAAAAATCGTGATTTTTTTTGACTTTAGCTAATTTTGTTTGAAGCCGGAAGATGGAAGAAGGAAGTTATGGAGTATGTAAATGACAACTGTTTTCATCATTTTTAAGATTGTTTTATGCCAAAAACCCTCCTTTAAAAAAGAGGGTCGGATCAACAATATTAATGAAACCAGTTCATTATTCTTTTAAAGTTGAAATTATTCTACATCGTCATAGGAACTTCCATGAGAAGAATTTCAGTATTTTCTTTTGTCGCTTTTATATTTAAATCTTTAATATCCCATACTCCAAAACCATCTCTTTCTTCTACTTTTTGGCCTTCAATTTCTGCACTTCCTTTAATGATGAAGGCATAGACTCCGTTTCCTTTCTTTTGGATTTGATAATTCACATCTTTGCCATTGTCAAAAGTTCCTAAATGAAACCATGCGTCCTGATGAATCCAAACCCCTTCATCATCAGCATTTGGAGAAAGGATTTGCTGGAATTGGTTGTGACTTTTTGTTTTATCCAAAGTAATCTGATCATATCTTGGTGTCACATTTCTCTTTTTCGGGTATACCCAGATCTGAAGAAACTTCACCAACTGATCGCTGTTTTTATTGAACTCACTGTGCATGATTCCAGTTCCGGCACTCATCACCTGGATATCTCCACTTTTGATGATGGCTGTATTTCCCATGCTGTCTTTATGCTCCAAATCGCCTTCCAAAGGAATACTGATGATTTCCATATTGTCATGCGGATGAGTTCCGAACCCCCGTCCTGCTTCTACTCTGTCATCATTCAAAACTCTTAACACCCCGAAATGCATTCTTTCCGGATTATAATAGTTGGCAAAACTGAAGGTATGCTGGCTCAATAGCCAACCATGATCTGCTTTTCCTCTTGAATCCGCCTTATGAATGACAGTATTTTCTTTAATTTTTGAGTCTGTATTGGGCAGGTGATTATATCCTATGGGCTCTAGCGGCTCTATTTCGTCAATTTCATTTTGCATGGTATTTCCCAGAGAAGCAGATGCTACAAACATTCCTGTTCCAAGTAACCCTTTTTTTAAAAAATCTTTTCTGTTCATATCTCAATTGGTATTTGTTTGTTTTGATGTGACAAATTTAGGGAGCTGAAAATGGTTAGACATTTAACTAGTTTAATAAATGACCTGAAGAAAAATATTTTTCCTGATGCTGTTTTATTTTTATTTAAACCAATCCCATTGCTTTGGCCAGTCTGTAAGCTTCAATTGAGTTCTTTACCTGCAGCTTCTGAAGAATATTTTGCCGATGTCTGTTGACCGTGTTTAAGCTTATTTCAAGTGACTCTGCGATTTCTTTACTCATTTTTCCATGAGCAATCAGCAGCAGCACCTCTTTCTCCCTTGCCGATAATACATCTGTATATTTAAATTCATTGTAATACAGTGTAGTGCCATTTATAGAATTAACAATGACACCATTCTCGTGAAGCAGGGCATTCACATTATTTCCGGATATATTATAAATACAAAGTGCCAGTCTCGCATTATCTTCCTCTACAGCATAGAACATCCGGTGTAATACCGTGAGATATTCTGTTGAATGGCTGCGCATTCTAAGGTTAATAACCATATAATAATCCGTCCATTCAGCCATTGGAATGTCTTTCAAAAAATGAAAAAAATAATGTTCCAGAACCAGCTTTTTCCTGACATCTTCAGGGTGTACTTTATTAAGGATTTCATCTTCCCAGATAGAAGAGATCTCTGTTTCTTCCCCACTACGATCATCACCGATCAGCGAGCTCATACCGCCATAGTGAATCACACTTCTTCTGGTTTTAAGATCTGTCAAAACACAAATAGCATTTTCGATTTCAGAATACATTTTTGCAATGGACCGGTATTTTAACCAGATTCCGGAGACATCTTCCTTTTCAAAAGATTGGTTTAATAACGCTTTATCAAGCTTAGCTTTAATATTCATTGTATGGTTATTTCTAACTATTGAATTCTGTTTTTAGGGAAATTACCTTTGTAAATATAGATTTTTTAATGGTCATTCAATGAAACGATACATCAGTTTCAAGCAATAACCTTCGGTTTTATACTAAACTTTATTATACTTTTTAATGAAAAAATTATTACTAGCGACCTCACTGTCTTTCATGACGGGGTTTATGCACTATTTCAGCGCACAGCGTTTAGAAAAGATGAATTGGTTCAATGAGCCTGAAAAATGGGAAATAAAAGACAATTCTTTATCAATGTTCGTTACTCCGCAAAGTGACTATTGGCGGATTTCCCATTATGGATTTACAGTGGATGATGCTCCGTTTTATTATTCTACGTATGGTGGGGAATTTGAGGTTAAAGTGAAAATTACAGGTGATTATAAAGCCCGGTTTGATCAGATGGGGTTGATGCTTCGTACAGATCATCAAAATTATATCAAATTTGGAATTGAATACGTAGATGGAAAATATAACTTAAGTACAGTAGTTACTCACACCACAAGTGACTGGAGTGTAATAGAACTTAAAGAAAAGCCACAGGCTGTATGGATCAAAGCAATCAGACGTTTGGATGCTGTTGAAATCTTCTACTCTTTTGATGACAAGAATTATATCATGATGAGAAATGCACATCTGCAGGACAATATTCCCGTTATGGTAGGTTTAATGGCCGCCTGTCCGGATGGAAATGGTTTCAATGCAAAATTCGAACATTTTCAGATCAAACATCTGCCTGATCAGAGAAGGCTGGAGTGGCTGAATAAAAATAAATAAAATCTAACCCTTGTCAACGGTTAAAACCTTGGTAAGGGTTGTTATTTCTACTTTTCTTCTAAAGCCAGACGTTTTCTGATTGCATTTACAAATTCTTTTGAAATTCCGAGACAGGATGCCCTATCCTATTGTACTATTCTTTGTGGCATGGGAGGATAGGTTTCTTAACTGCTCAAACATCAGTCAATCTGTAAATATATTTTCTTCCACAAGCCATAAACCTTAAAATTCACTGCTGTAAAGGAGGAAAAAGGCTGTACACTTCGTTCTTTAAAAGTCCGCTTCCTCCTCCATAATGGTCAATTACTTTAACCTCTTTATCTAAACCGGCACAGAATACTTTGATATCTTTTTCAAATTGATCCCCTAATCCGGAACTTAGCAGCACAATATCTACATGATTTTCCCTGATATACTCATAGCAGAAGTTCTCATCACTCTGGATTTCAGCTGTCCAACCTTCATTGTTTTCAATAATTCGTTTTAAGACATCCAGAATCTCCTGATTCTTTCCGATGACTAAAAAATGCAGTGTTTTCATTATAAAGTTTATAGTTCTATGTTTAAAGTTAACGGTTGAGCCTTGAAAGATGTACATATACCATTCATTTTAAATATAAATAAACAGTGATTTTCTTACTTTAGGCTCCAGGTTCTTCGTTTTATGTCCTTTTCCGGTAGTATCTTCTACCAGAAGAATTTCACCTGTCTGGAACTTCCTTTTTTCGCCCAGTGATGTTTCTATTTCCACTCCACCATCCAAAAGTACGATATATTGTTTTTGTGGGGCACAATGAAAATCATAATCGTAGTCTGCGGAAACTTTCCTGAACTGTAGTTTTTTAACCTCTACTATTTCAGAAAGAAACCCAATATCTCCCTGGTTAATAAGCGGAATTTCTATGATTTCAAAATGAGTTTCTCCTTTTTCATCGCTGAAGATTTTGGTGATATTCATTGTTTTTATTGTAAGGATTACTGTTCGTTATATACTTTGTATAGATTCCTACGGAATGACAAATAGAATGCTTTAGCTATCCGCATACTTTGTCATTTTGTAAGAATCTCATCTTTAATTTAACACAATCTCTTTTTCTTGTATCTCGCTGATTGAACAAATCTAGCAGATTTTTTCCCACAGATGGCACAGATTTTCACAGATGATTATGCATAAAGATCTGCGTCATCTGCAAAATCTGCGAGAGATTTATTACTGAAATCCTTCATTATGTGTTATTTCATTCAGAATGATATTCCAATCTTTATTGTAAAGATTAATGTTCGTTATATGCTTTGTGGAGATTCCTAAGGAATGACAAATAGAATGCTTTAGCTATCCGCACACTTTGTCATTCTGTAAGAATCTCATCTTTAATTTAACACCATCTCTTTTTCTTGCATCTCGCTGATTCAGCAAATCTCGCAGATTATTTTTCCCACAGTTAGCACAGATTTTCACGGATGATGATGTATAAAGATCTGCGTCATCTGTTAAATCTGCGAGAAATTATCATTGATATTTCCTATTTAAATACAATAGAATTGGCCAGTTCAATTTCCTCCTGATTAATAGAATGTCCGAAATTAGCATATACTTTCTCCGTTACCTCAGCGTTCATTTCTCTTAAAATATTAGCTGTAGCATATACTCTTTCTACAGGAACATGAAAATCCGGATTGCTGGTTCCCAATACAACAGGAGTTCCTGCAAAATCACCTTTATAATTTTCACGGTTGATCTTATCACCAATCACTCCTCCAATAATGGCTACTGCGCCTCCAAACTTCTGAGCATTTCTGGCTAAAAACTCCAAAGTAAGACATGCTCCCTGGGAAAACCCGAAAAAGTAAATATCTTCAGGGGCAATTCCTGCATCTTTAACCGCTTGTACTGTTTCTTCCACCATTTTCAAAGCTGATGACAGCCAAGGCTCATTTTGTTCTACCGGCGCCATAAATGATAATGGATACCAGGTATGGTTCAAAGCCTGTGGAGCTACGATTGCATATTCTTTTACATTCAAATGTTGTGATAGGCTTAGGATATCCTGAGCACTTCCGCCTCTTCCATGAACCATAATCAAAGCTTTTTTAGCCTGTCTTAATGGTATTCCTGCTGTTTTTATATTTAAAATATGACTCATTATTTCTCTATCTGTATTTTTCTGTTGGATAATCGATCTTTGGAAGAACATCTACCAGACGATTTCTACGTTTTTCAAACTGTTGAGGCAACTGTAGGTCTTCTCCTAAAAATGCAGCTTCTTCATCCACATCGAATCCCGGACCTGAAGTAGCAATTTCGAACAAAACCCCTCCCGGTTCTTTAAAATAGACTGATGTAAAGTATTTTCTGTCTTTCACTTCGGTATGTTCCAACCCAAAAGCATTTAATCTCTCAACCATTTCAAGCTGAGTCTTAGCGTCCGGAGTTGCAAAAGCCACATGGTGAACAGTTCCTCTTCCCGCCAATCCTTTTAATGCATTAGGAGTAGAAAGAAGGTCTACATATTTTCCGGGAAGATCTTCTGTACCTAATCTCAATCGGTCAGGGCTTTCACTGATTATTTTATGATCCATCTGAGTCGTTAACAAGGCAGCTGTTCTTTCGTAAGCATCCTGCCAGATTTCAACGTGGTGAATTCCTTTTAAGGCATAATCTTTAGGAATGTATCCGTTATAATAGCCTTTTCTTTCATCCTTATCATTAAAAACCAACTCCAGTCCTAATCCGTCAAAGTCTTCAAGATAAATAAAAACTTCACCTGATAATCTTTGCTGTGGCTGTTTGTAAGCAATATTAAACTGATCCAAGCGGTTCATCCAATAATCCAATGCCTCCATAGAAACTGAAAAAGCAGTGGTATTCAGCATTCCTTTACCATGTCTTCCATTAATCAGGTCTTTACCGTAAGGAAAAGTCGTCATAATAGTTCCCGGAGTTCCGTATTCGTCCCCGAAATAAAAATGATACACATCTGAATAATCAAAATTTACCGTTTTTTTAACCAGACGCAGTCCTAAAACGCCTGTATAAAAGTCTATATTTTCCTGTGCATTACCCGTAATTGCTGTTACGTGATGCAGCCCTGTGATAAGGTTCATAATTTGGATTTATTAATAAGTTATTGAATCGGCTAAGAAGAAAGAGAAGTAAAAGAGGGAATATTTTATTGATCTTTCCCTCTCAATTTCTCTGAGTATTTACACTTCTTCTCTTAACCACACATCATTATATTCTTCCGGATGACGTTTGAACTGTGCATGTACAAACGGACATAACGGAACTATTTTCAGATCATTTTCTCTTGCATAGGAAACCAGTCTTTCCAATAATATTTTAGCAAAACCTTTTCCTTCAAATTCGGGATCCACTTCGGTATGGTATACGGTCAGTTTTTTTCCAATGACTGAAATATCCATTTTACCGGCTTTCTTGTCATCTGAGAAAAGTTGAATTTCCCCTTTTCTTCCTTCTAAAACGATTTCTGTTCTTTCCATGTCTTTATTTTTATTCAAAGGTAGCTCCTTTATATAAGGGAGATGATGATCTATGATAACTTCGGTAATACCCCTTCTATTTTACTGCGCATTCCTTCATATTGAGCTGGAAGTTTTAAATTTATTCCCAGTTCCTCCAAAGGTTCATCTACTGTAAACCCTGGATTATCGGTTGCAATTTCAAACAAAACGCCACCGGGTTCACGGAAATACAATGAGTAGAAATAATCTCTGTTGATTTTTGGAGTAATGCTTAATCCTGCAGATAATGCCTTTTCACGGTACTCCATCAAAATATTGTCATCTTTTACTCTGAAGGCAATGTGGTGGTTGGTTCCTGCTGCATTTCTTCCGGTTGGAGCTTTATCATTCTCAATAATATCAATAAGGTTGGCTGTGTCAATTGCATCTGTTGCAAATCTGTATCTTTCACCTTCCTGCTTTTGAAGATCATAGCCTAAAAGATCAGTCAGAACTTTGATGGTTGGCTCTGCTCTTTTCAAGGTTAAAGTGACATTATGAAATCCTTTTAAAGCATTTTCATCTTTGATATCATCAGTAGTCCATACTTTTCGGTTGTCATCAACAGATGGTTCTATAAACTGTAACTGAAGACCGTCCGGATCTTTAAAAGAAATCATTTTCTCACCAAAAATTTCCCCTTCTTCTACATTTACGTTGAAGCTTTTCAATCTGTTTTTCCAGAATTCCAGGCTTCCTTTAGGAACTGAATATCCGATATGAGTGGCCATTCCGCTTCCGTTGGTACCTTTTCCTATTCCTTCCCAGGGAAAGAAAGTAAGGATTGTTCCCGGTGTTCCGGTTTCGTTTCCGAAATAGAAATGATAAGTTCCTGGATCATCAAAATTAACGGTTTTCTTTACCATTCTTACTCCTAAAACCTGAGTATAAAAGTCTAAATTTCTTTTCGCGTTGTCTGCAATCGCAGTAATATGATGCAGACCTAATATTCTATTGTCCATGTCTTTAATTTTGATGCTAAATTACACCGACTGAGAATCCTGTACATTTAACTAGTTTAATAAATGCTCTTTGAAATAATTTATTGGCAATATCAAAAAGCACACAAAAACACATTACGTTTTTCATAAAAATTTCAATTTATTTTATCTTTTCAACAACGTTAAAAATTGATCATTTCAATAAAAAATGAATTAAAAAAGAAGAAAACAATTTCTAAACATGTTATGAACCAAAAAAATAACAATACCAAAATACTGATTAACAACAAATTAAATCATTAACAATAATTTAATACTTAAAAACCCTATATTTTTAGTAGACTAATCAAAATTATATTATATATTTGCAGACGTATTCAGGAAATAAAATAAAATGAGCACAGAAATAAAGAATAATGCAACAATAAAACACATCATCAAAAACATGATGAAGGATATCTGTGTGCCTGTGCATGAAGAATACTGTGGGTGACCTTACTTTTAATATGACATACTTTTGAAGGCCCTACCAAGTTGTAGGGCCTTTTTTATTTAAACCAA
>NZ_MAYF01000247.1 GCF_001684955.1 Chryseobacterium contaminans
TAATAGATAATAGATAATAGATAATAGATAATAGATAATAGATAATAGATAATAGATAATAGATAATAGATAATAGATAATAGATAATAGATAATAGATAATAGATAATAGATAATAGATAATAGATTGTCATTAATAAAAGACTGACTATTATCCATAAGAGATGGCTCCATCATTCCCATCCTTTGGAGGGGTGTCAAAAATTCTTTGAATTTTTGACGGGGTGGTTATCCAATCATTTCCCCTCTACTAAAATCTGTGCAAATCTGTTCCATCTGCGGGAAAATAAAAAAACATTCATCTATTTTTTATAACAGCCTTTCTATCCTATATCCACCATAATAATCATTCTATTTATATTATATAGTCTCTTTATTTCCCATTATATTCCGCTTTGCGCAATCTTTGTCAGCCTGTAAGGGTCTAAACAATGCCTTACTTAAAATATACTCCTCTCATTATTCTCCAACAAATAGAAGTCGATCAATAGAAACGGGCTTTAGCCCGTTTACCTAAATAAGGCATTTCCATTGGCTTTAGCCCAAACTTACCAAAGCCATATATATAAA
>NZ_MAYF01000248.1 GCF_001684955.1 Chryseobacterium contaminans
ATTGAAATCACCAATGAGAATGGCGGGAAGTTCCATATCTATGAATTGCTGACTGCGTTTTTGCAGCCGCTTGATCCATGCCAGTTTATAGTCAAACTTCTCACCGGGATACGGGTTGCCATTGGGAACATAAAAACAACAGATGACAATCTGGTCGATAATCGCTTCAATATAGCGGCTTTGCACGTCATCATCGTCACCGGGTAAAGAACGCTGCACTTCAATGATTTCACGATCTTTTGCCAGTATGGCAACACCGTTCCAACTTTTCTGTCCCTTCCAGATGGCCTGATAACCGGCCTGATTTATGGCTGTAATCGGGAAACGTTCCTGAGGAGCTTTTAATTCCTGTAAACAGACAATATCGGGTTGAGCTTCCTCTAACCATCGAAGCAGGACCGGCAGCCGGCCGTTTATTCCGTTCACATTATAAGTAGCAATTTTCATAAGATCAATTATTTAAGTCATTGTAAGAATCAGTGAGAGAATATAGAGTTTACATCATCTCG
>NZ_MAYF01000249.1 GCF_001684955.1 Chryseobacterium contaminans
AAAATAGTTTTCATAAAAGTCCTTTATTTAAAAGAAAAATTAGGATTTTGAAAAAAAAGTCGTACATTTGCAATCCAATATCGCGGGATGGAGCAGTAGGTAGCTCGTCGGGCTCATAACCCGAAGGTCATCGGTTCGAGTCCGGTTCCCGCTACTAAGTAAGTGTTGTCGGTAAACACTCTAAAAATACACCGCGGGATGGAGCAGTAGGTAGCTCGTCGGGCTCATAACCCGAAGGTCATCGGTTCGAGTCCGGTTCCCGCTACTAAGTAAGTGCTGTCGGTAAGCACTCTAAAAATACACCGCGGGATGGAGCAGTAGGTAGCTCGTCGGGCTCATAACCCGAAGGTCATCGGTTCGAGTCCGGTTCCCGCTACTAAGCAAGTGTTGTCGGTAAACACTCTAAAAATACACCGCGGGATGGAGCAGTAGGTAGCTCGTCGGGCTCATAACCCGAAGGTCATCGGTTCGAGTCCGGTTCCCGCTACTCAACGAGAGAAGTAAT
>NZ_MAYF01000250.1 GCF_001684955.1 Chryseobacterium contaminans
CTACTGCCGAGATTCAGAAAGAACAGATCAAAGTACAATTAAATACGCTTGAAAATGATCTGAATATTGCAAAACTACAGTTTCAGTTGCTTCTTCAGTCGGAGACAGCTTACCAACCTATTGCGGATAAGCCTATCATGAACGTAGGACTTCAGGTTTCCGAGGAAATGGTAAAACAACACCCTGAGCTTCAATATTTGCAGCAACAAATTAAAGTAGGAGAAGCTGAAGTACAGCTTGAAAAAAGCAGATTGCTTCCCGAGCTTCTTATCGGTTACACCAATCAAAGCATGAAAAACATTAATAACAACCGTTTTAATTCAGTTCAGGTGGGTGTAGGAATTCCATTGTTTACAAAGGGACAAAGAGCATTGGCCAAGGCCGCACAGGCTAAAATTGCTATTTCCGAAAATCAGTATCAAAGAAAAGAAATTGAACTTAAAAACAGGCTGGGGCAACAGCTGAGCAACTATATGAATCAGCAGAAAATTATTGAAAACT
>NZ_MAYF01000251.1 GCF_001684955.1 Chryseobacterium contaminans
TTTGGTAATCAAAAATTCTTAGGATAGGAATGGTTTGTTCTGCTTTCATAATTTGGAAATATAGAGATTTCAGAAATTGAGGCGATTAATTTTAGGTTTTGGCTAAAGCCGGATGATGGTTTATTTTTTATGAAAGCGGGCTAAAGCCCGCTCCTATTGAATTACATAACATTTTATTGATGGGATAAAATATTAATTACTTTTCCGAATGGATCTTTTACAAAAAAACGGCGCACTCCCCAATCTTCATCAGTGATATCATACACGATTTTAAAACCTGCCTTTTTCATTTTGTTATAAATTTCCTCAATATTATCAACTTCTATAGACAAATCGGGAACTTCGGTCTCATTTCCTCCCTGTTGAGCAAAACTGATCTGAACATTGGCCTTATCATCAGTACCGAGGGTTTTGATCCAGCCATGATCCATCAAGATATCAAGCTCTAAAATCTCCTGATAAAAGAGGTTTCCTTTGGTAAGGTCA
>NZ_MAYF01000252.1 GCF_001684955.1 Chryseobacterium contaminans
GCATCGAGTCAAATGCGCAGGAGGAACATTCAATCCCGCCAAAGCTCAGATATGTGCCAAGAAGGTAGTCATCCTTGGACAGACTTGTAGCAAAGAAGGACGTACACCAGAAGATCAAAAAGCAAGCAAGATTCAAGACTGGCCAATACCCAAGAATACCACTCAAGTGCGTGGCTTCTTAGGTCTTTGCGGAACTGTTCGGATCTGGATACCAGACTACTCCAAGATCGCTCGCCCATTAACAGAACTAACTAAGCTTGGTGAAGAGTTCATTTGGGATGAACGAAGGCAAGCTGCCTTTGACAAACTAAAGAATTTTGTAGCCAACGCACCTGCACTCACGCCTATTGACTATACACTTGAAGATCCAGTAGTTCTAAGTGTAGACACAAGCAAGATTGCTGTTGGATTTGTACTTGCCCAAGACCGACAGGAGGCAGATCCCAAGAAACCCGGCCAGATGAAGACAGTACGACGGCCCG
>NZ_MAYF01000253.1 GCF_001684955.1 Chryseobacterium contaminans
CGGCTTAGCGAACTTACGGGAGTCGCTTCTAACCGTCTCGCAAGAGACAACTTTTACCAACTTGACCTCAAATCAGGCGGGACTACCCGCTGAACTTAAGCATATCAATAAGCGGAGGAAAAGAAACTAACAAGGATTCCCCTAGTAACTGCGAGTGAAGCGGGATGAGCTCAAATTTAAAATCTGGCGTCTTCGGCGTCCGAGTTGTAATTTAGAGAAGCGTTTTCCGCGCCGGACCGTGTACAAGTCTCCTGGAACGGAGCGTCATAGAGGGTGAGAATCCCGTCTTTGACACGGACCCCCGGTGCTCTGTGATACGCTCTCGAAGAGTCGAGTTGTTTGGGAATGCAGCTCAAAATGGGTGGTGAACTCCATCTAAAGCTAAATATTGGCGAGAGACCGATAGCGAACAAGTACCGTGAGGGAAAGATGAAAAGCACTTTGGAAAGAGAGTGAAACAGTACGTGAAATTGTTGAA
>NZ_MAYF01000254.1 GCF_001684955.1 Chryseobacterium contaminans
CGCAACAAGATAGGTTAGTCCAAGGAAGCCGAAGACAGCCGCTGTACACCACGCGACGATAGAGTTTATAGGGAAAAGAAATAGCAAAAGCCCTCCAGCGAACAGAAAGACAGAAACATGAACCAAAGAAACAAGCAGGTAGACGACCTGGTCCATCCCGTAGAAGTCAACTCCCATACGGATGTAGATGTGGTTAAATGCGCGGCTCAGAAGAGCTTCGTCTAGCTGTTCTCCGGACTTCATGTCCCGCTTGTAGTCCCTAGCCCACTGTTGCACAAGCGTGGCCAGAAGTGCACAGCCCAAAGATATCACAAGAGAACAGAACCACAACACATTCACGATGACAGCGCCGACGGAAGCATTGAACGGCTCATCGAGTGGTGCAGACGGGATAGGAAGTGCTGATGAGTTGTGTATGGCGATCAGCAGTCTCAGCAATTCGGCCGTCTCGTTTCCAGAGTCCGCAGACAG
>NZ_MAYF01000255.1 GCF_001684955.1 Chryseobacterium contaminans
GGGAAGGGAAGTCAACCGTACGGGTAGTCAAGGTCTTCCCAATACTGTCGACGGCGTTGCTGATGATGCTCGCCAAGTTGCGCAAGTCGGAGAGTCCAGATGGCGACATGACGCAGTGGGGGTCGAAGGGATTCTGTTTGTGAAGTTGGAGCGGGTGGAAAAGTTGAGAATGTGGGGACTGCTGAGGTGTCGTAGTAGCTTTGACACCAACTTATAAGAGATTGCCAGACCCGGATAACCTTTCCGACAACCGATGTAGCGCAGATATAGGTGTGGCCATCATTAGATATACCTGGAGCATACAGTTGTGCAATCACTCTAGTGACAAACAGCTGTATGGCTCAGAAGTCAAACAGAGGTCGTCTCGCGGGTATGTCACTACCTACCTGATGGAGTTCAGCCCATCGGAAAAGATATAACCGCATCGGCCATAGAAGGCCCAGGTGTAAGAGTGGATCTAA
>NZ_MAYF01000256.1 GCF_001684955.1 Chryseobacterium contaminans
GCGGAGGCCCTCACCGCAACCGCTAAAGCCCATACAGATTTCACGAACTCTCTGAAGACGTACTTCGATGGCGCACGGCCCCAGACCACCGTGATCGAGCAGTCTGCCGCTCCAGTGCCAGACATCCGCGCCCTTCTGGATGAGGCTCTCGCGGCATTCGATGCTCGTTTTCAAGAGCAACATCGCAAGGAGATGGAGGCTCTTCGCGAGTCGAATGACGCTCAGCTCGACAGTCGCTTCAAGCAGTTCACGACCGTTCAGGAGTCCCGCTTCGAAGAGGTCGCGAAGGCCGGAAGGAAGCAGCAGGAGGAGGCGCATGAACACTTCTTGCAGCTGTGGAAGGACGCGGCTGTTCAGATGCGCAAGGATGACATGGGAGCCCTCATGTCCGCGTTGGACACACGACTAGCCGGCTTGACGGTGTCCGCGAATACTCCGCTGAACGCTACTCCGTCGCTTC
>NZ_MAYF01000257.1 GCF_001684955.1 Chryseobacterium contaminans
CCTTAGATTTTCAAAGACTTTTGTAGTTCAGGAAACATCTAATAACTTCAAAATACTTCCTGTAAGATGATCTTTACTTTCCCCTCAGCCGGTTTTTTATATTTCAATATAGTAAGCCCGTAAACAGCTCTAATTTACATATAAAAATCGACATATCATTGTTTCTTAATTAATGTTCGTGTTCTCCTGAATTCACTAATTTGGCATTCACAAAGAAGGCGGATTTCACTACAATTTTAGCGTTATCCGGAATATTCCCTACAGGCGTAATGGCCGTATAGCCCATATCTGAAGTTCCTTTCACCACTTCTACTTTTTCAAAATTCAATGTTTTAGGATGAGGTTTTCCTTTTTCATCATGCTCTTCTTCTACTTTTTTATCGGTTTGAATAAAGACATAGAACTTTCCGTCTGCCTCTACTATGGCTTCAGTAGGAACAGCAGGAGTAACACTTTTATCAAGACTTACGATCCCGGTGATATTCATTCCATCAATCAATCCTGCTTTATTTCCGATTACTTCGCAGTGCATTGAGATCGTTTTACTTTCATTTTCAAAAGAAGATCCTATGCTGTAAATTTTAGCATCATATTCTGTTTCCGGATTATTGGTCAGTTTGAAATGAACAATCTGCCCCACTCTCATCTTTGGAAGGTCTTTTTCAAATACCTGAAGATCCAGGTGAATAGAACCGTTATCAATTACAGTGGCTACAGGAGACGAAATATCCACATAGCTTCCTATCTGAGCGGTAATACTGCTGATGGTTCCACTAATCGGAGCTGTAATCACCAATCCGGATCTCATATTTCCATTGTTGACATTTCCGGGATTGATTCCCATCATCTGAAGCTGTTTTAGGAGGGATGCTCTTTTGGTTCTTAATGTTTTCAGCTCTGCATCCGCACTTTGAAGATTCTTCTTAGCTCCTGCATCATTATCAAAAAGCTCTCTTTGTCTTCTGAATTCCTGCTCTGCATAGGTAATTCTACTGTTAGTTGTTAAATAATCTTCCTGAAGCTGTATGTATTCCGGATTGGCAATGGTTGCAATCACCTGGCCTTTTTTCACAATGCTTCCTACCTGGATATTGATTGTTTTGATAATTCCTCCGTACAAAGAAGTGATGGTTGCTTTATTGCTGTTCGGTACACTCAAAAGACCATTAGCTTTGATGGTGGAAGTAAGTTCTTTCATTTCTACGGTTCCTAAAGTCACTCCTACCGATTTCATTTGCTCTTCCGTTAAAGACGCGATAGTTTGAGGCTCTTCTTCATGGGCCTGTTCCTTCTGTTCTGTTTTTTCGGGAGCTTTTTCTTCTGCAGCTTCTTTTTTCCCGCAGCTTACAGCCAACAGAGAAATGAATACAAGGGCTATGATATTATATTTGAGTTTCATATTTGAATTTTTATCTATACTAAGGTCGTTTGAAATCGACTTCATATTATTTATTAATGATTGAGTTAATAGTGACTACAGCCTGGTTCACCTGTTGGATGGATTCCAGATATTTCAACTGAATATTGGTTGCAGTTTGTAGGGCAAAAAGATATTCCACATAGGAAATTTCACCTGTTTTATATCCTAACTGAGCTGCTTTTACAATTTTCTCCGCATTGGGCAGTGCCTGATTGGTATAATAATCATACTGCTGTATATCCTGCTGATATTGATTAAAAGCGTTTTCCAACTGTGCTGTAAGCTGTTTTTTTTGCATCCTTGCATTGGTTTCCGCTACCTGTTTATCATATTCCAGTGCCTGCATTCTTGCTTTTGTAGCACCAAAAGTCAAGGGAATAGATACACCAACGGTAGCTGATTGAAAACGTTTTCCGGAATCATAAAAATTCTCCTGACCATTGATGGTATGAAAACCGATCAGTGACTGATTGGTATATCCTAAACTAAAATCCGGTAATCCTGTGGCTTTTTCAACCTTTTTATTCTTCTCCGCAATTTCCATTTCGTGATAAAAGGCCTTAACCGTAGGATTATTGGCAACAACACTGCTATCCAAAACATTCTCAGCCTTCAAAGGTTGATAATTGGTATTGAATGGCACTTCCAGATTTTCAGACGTATTTAAAAGTGTTTTTAAATTTTTATAGGCATTATTCAGATATACTTCATTCTGTCTCAATAGCAGATCTATTTCTCCTTTTTGAGTTTCTGCTGTATTGATCTCAATCTTTTTGATGTCTCCTGCTTTAAATCTTACGGTTGCAATCCTGATAAATTCGTCATAAAAGCCAGCCAGATCGGTCAGTTTTTCTTTGTTATACTGAAGATATTCAATCTGGTAGTAATAGGTTCGGACGTCTTTAACCAATTCATTGGCGGTGATCTCCTTATCAATCTGTTTGCTTTTAATGGTTTCATTAATAAGCTCCTTTCTTGCTTTAAATAAGGTTGGAAAGGGAATACTTTGTGAAATAGCAAACGACTGGTCAAACTTTGGGCTATTGTATTGTCCTAATTGTGCATCAAAGCTTAATTTGGGAAGTTCTTTAACTGTAGGTCTCAAAGCTTCGGCTGATTTTATGCTTAAATCCTTTGACTGCAGGGTTAAATTATTATCCATTGCCATTTGAACTGCCTCTTCCACAGATATTGGTCTGGATTGAGCTTTAAACGTCTGTCCAAGCATCATTAATCCGAAAACAAGAACAATGGTGAATGACTGCATATTGTTATTCTTTCTTTTCAAAATCTTTGTATTAAAAATAATATACAACATTGGGAGAACGAATAATGTAAGGAATGTAGCGGTTACCAGGCCTCCGATAACTACGGTTGCCAAAGGCTTCTGTACTTCCGCTCCTGCTCCTGTAGAAATAGCCATTGGTAAAAATCCTAATGAAGCTACTGTGGCTGTCATCAGAACGGGTCTTAATCTGGTTTTAGTTCCTTCAAAAACTCGTTTTAAAATATCAGTTTCTCCCTCTTTTTCAAGCTGATTAAAAGTCCCTATCAATACAATTCCGTTAAGTACTGCAACCCCAAACAAGGCAATAAATCCGATTCCGGCACTGATACTGAATGGCATATCTCTCACCAAAAGAGCAAAGATACCTCCGATAGCACTCATTGGAATGGCCGTAAAGATTAAAGTAGCCTGTTTGAATGATTTAAATGTGAAATACAGCAACATGAAAATAAGCAGTAAGGATACAGGAACAGCGATCATCAGACGTTTACTGGCTTCCTGAAGGTTTTCAAACTGTCCGCCATAGGTAAAATAGTACCCGGATGGCAATTTCACTTTATCAAGCTTGGCCTGAATGTCCTTTACCACACTTTCCACATCTCTTCCTTTAACGTTAAAACCTATTACGATCCTACGTTTTCCCTGTTCACGGCTGATCTGTGCCGGACCAAGCTTATAACTCACATTCGCAACCTGTGATAATGGAATCTGAGCTCCTGTGGCAGAGGTTATCATCAGGTTATTTACATCTGAAATATCGGTTCTGTGAAGACTGTCCAAACGAACAACCAGGTCAAAGCGTCTTTCATTTTCAAAAACCTGACCGGCAGCCTTTCCTGCAAAAGCAGTACTTACCGCATTGTTGACATCTTCTATATTTAATCCGTAATTGGCAATTCTTGTTCTGTCATACTGTACGTTGATTTGTGGAAGTCCACTAACCCTTTCAATCTGAGGAGCTGTAGCACCATCAACGGTTTGAATGATCTTTCCTACTTTATCAGCATACACCGCCAATGAATCCAGGTTTTCACCAAAGATCTTCACCGCAACATCCTGTCTGATCCCCGTCATCAGTTCATTAAAACGCATTTGGATAGGCTGGTTTTTCTCAAAGAACACTCCTGGGATGGTTTCCAACTTTTCACTGATCTCATCAGCAAGTTCATTGTAGGATTTTTTAGTTTTCCATTCACTTTGTGGCTTTAGCACTACGATCATATCGGTAGCTTCCGGTGGCATCGGGTCTGTAGGAACTTCGGCAGATCCGGTTTTCCCGACTACCATTTTCACCTCATCAAATTGTTTGATAATTCTGGAAGCCTGCATGGAAGTTTCTATACTCTGGCTGAGTGAACTTCCCTGTGGTAATATACAGTGGAAGGCGAAATCTCCTTCCTGCAATTGAGGAATAAATTCACCACCCATATTTTTAAAAACGAAAGCTGCAATCAGAAAGACAGCTACCGTTGCTGAAACAATAATATATTTTACTTTGATGGCTTTCTGTAATAATGGCTGATAAATCTTCTGCAGATAGTTCATCATTTTATCTGAGAAAGTTTCTTTGTGAGATATTTTCTTGGATAAGAATAAAGCACTCATCATCGGAATATAAGTCAAGGAAAGAATTAATGCTCCAAGAATGGCAAATCCAACTGTTTTCGCCATTGGGGTAAACATTTTCCCTTCTACTCCCGCCAAAGTAAGGATCGGAATGTATACAATCAGGATGATAATTTCCCCAAAAGCAGCGCTGCTTCTGATTTTTGATGCGGAAAGGAATACTTCTTCATCCATTTCAGACTGCGTTAATGTCCGCATTGATTTCCTTACTCCCAAATGGTGCAGGGTTGCTTCTACAATAATTACGGCTCCATCTACAATTAGTCCGAAGTCTATCGCTCCAAGGCTCATCAGGTTGGCACTTACCCCAAAGACATTCATCATTCCCAAAGCAAATAACAGGGATAACGGAATGGCTGACGCTACAATTAGCCCTGCTCTAAGGTTTCCAAGGAAAACCACAAGAACGAAAATAACGATCAAAGCACCTTCAATCAGGTTTTTTTCAACGGTACTAATGGCTCTTCCTACTAAATCTGTCCTATCCAGGAAAGGTTCTATCACCACATCATCCGGTAAAGATTTCTGAATGGTAGGAATTTTTGCTTTAATATTATTGACAACTTCATTACTGTTAGCTCCTTTAAGCATCATCACTACTCCACCTACCGCGTCTACTTTTCCGTCATAGGTTAATGCTCCATAACGAACAGCGCTTCCTAAACGAACGTCAGCAACATCTTTGATGAAGATCGGAACACTTCCTGTCTCATTTTTAACGGCAATATTTTTAATATCTTCAAGTGAAGTTACCAATCCGATTCCACGGATGAAGTAAGCGTTGGGTTTCTTGTCAATATAAGCACCTCCTGTATTTTGATTGTTTTTTTCAAGAGCTGTAAAGATTTCGGTAATGCTTGTTCCCATGGCTTTTAGTCTGTTAGGATCAATGGCCACTTCGTATTGCTTTAATTCACCTCCAAAACTGTTGATCTCAGCTACTCCCGGAGTTCCGTTGAGCTGTCTGCGAACGATCCAGTCCTGCATGGTTCTAAGTTCTTTAGCATTGTATTTCTTTTCACTTCCTTTTTTAGGATGAAGAATATATTGATATACTTCTCCAAGTCCCGTACTTACTGGAGCCAATTCGGGAGTTCCAACACCTTTGGGAATTTCTTCCACCGCATTTTTTAGCTGTTCATTAATAAGCTGTCTGGCAAAGTAGATGTCAACATTTTCTTTGAAAACGACTGTAATAACAGAAAGTCCGAATCTTGAAATACTTCTTGTTTCCTGAATATCCGGAACATTCGCTATACTTTGCTCAATGGGAAAGGTTACCAATTGTTCAACCTCCTGCCCTGCCAATGTAGGACATGCCGTAATGATCTGAACCTGATTATTGGTAATATCCGGCACGGCATCTATGGGTAATCTGGTGGCACTCCAAGTTCCCCATATGACCAATAGCAGCGTCATAATACCAATAACAACCTTGTTCTTGATACTGAATTTTATGATTTTATCTAACACGATTTTTATTTAATTTTATTGAAAATACAGGCATACAGCATAGAATACTGCAGCAAAAATATCCTGAAAACCTCTGCAATGGTATTGCAAAGTTTCAAGTAGGTTTAGAAAGCATAACTTTCTAACAATCAATACAATTAAATTTTAGGAGGCTGCCATATAGGATCGTATACCTGATAGGCAAAGTCGCTTTTATGAAATAAGATCTTTTTCGAGAAATAACCAGGAATCTGCTCAGGAATTTCCAATAGAGGATCCATTTTAAATGCAGAAACCGTCATCTGGCAACAGCTGCAGGCACACAATGGAGAACAGATATCGCCTTTGTCTGTAGAATGATTCTCAGAAATACTTAAAGAAATTCTTTTGTTTCCTGAATTTAATGGATGAGACACATCTTCACATGGCATCAATGATAACGCCATGAAATAAATTGCCAATATCCATCTTAACAGGTTCATTGCTACAAAGGTAAAGTTTTTTTCTAAAATGGGTGAAACTTCAGACAGGTGACAAAAATCAAGTTTTTTTCATACTTATAATCTTTCCCAAAATCATATTTATCACTCTACTGTTATTTATTTCCAAAAAAATGCCATACTTTTTATTGTATCCATTAATATAATCAACAAAACAATAAATCAACCTAAAATACCGATTTATAAATAGTTAATCATATTTTCCAATTGGGATTTATTACCTTTGCAAAAAATTAAATAACTATTATTAAAGTGAAAAAACAATTCACACCTTCTCAGAAATATTTCCTTTTTTCAAATTCAAAAAACCACTTTATTTACTAATATTATGAAACGAACACTGCTAGTTTGCAGCACTACTACATCCAAAATTTTTGCGCAAAACTTAACTTTTATTATCAATCTGAACCATTAACATCTAAATTATGCTTATCAGTAGACTAGGTACAATCCTTTCTAAACTTATCTTTTGCTTTAAGATTAACTCTTCTTTTTCTCAAACATTTCTTTTCATAAAAAACTCTAAAAAATACTCATCAAAATTTAAAAAAAATATTTTTTTAGGAAAAGAAAACAATGATATTGTAACATATAATTTTATTTTATCACAAAAAAATGTCCCTGTTCACATAAGGACTTATTCAGGTGATTTTGATATATTTTATGAAGTTTTTTGGAAAAAAACATATCATATACCAACAGATCTTTTTTTATCTGATCCTCAAATTATAATGGACTTAGGGGCCAACGTAGGTTTAACATCTGTATTTTTTGCATTACAATATCCAAAAGCAAAAATATATGCTTTAGAGGCAGAAGCAGAAAATTATGAAAGTCTTAAAAAAAATGTTTCATTTTCCAATAATATCATTTCTGAACACGCTGCTATTGACACTAAAGATGGAGTTGTATTTCTTTCCTCCCCTGATTTATCATATAACTTTAAAATTTCAGATCAAATAGAAGAAAACAGCAATTCGGTAAAAGCATACAGTATGCAGACTTACATGAATGGACTTGAAATAGATCATATTGATCTGTTAAAAATAGATATTGAAGGTTTGGAACAACTTCTTTTAAAGAATAATAATACATGGCTTAAAAATGTGGATAATATTATTATAGAACTACATGATCCCTATACTATAGATCAGCTAAGAAATGATTTACTACCTTTTAAATTTAAAGTCTTTGCTCCTGATTCTTTTAAAGGACTAAAAATGATTTATGCAACAAAAAATAATATTTAAAAATATATAATTATGAGAAAAAGTTTAATGACTGCAAGTTTTTTATTATCATTAACTATTTATGGACAGTCATGGAATTTATAATATACTCAATGGAAAATAATAAAACCGAATTAAAAAAAGCCGATATTAAAAGACTTATTGAGGTTTTAATTAATGAGTTAGATAAATTAAATGATTCAGCTTCTTTTGATTTTGACAGTGACTTATATTGGAATATTACTGATGATGAATTATATAACCCACACAAGGATCCTGCAGAATTGACAATGGGGAGCTTAGTTGAGGATTGGGAATTTTACAAAATGTTTTAGATGGAAAGCGAGAGATGATAGACTATGATTTATCTAAACTCTCATCTCTTCTAAGATTTCTAGGAAAAAGTATGATTATTAAAAAAGCTCAGGATACGAGTAATTTTAAACAGTAAAAATAATTATAAAAACAAAACCGTTGCTTTTTAGCAATGGCACTTTGTTAATCAAAAAACCACCGCAAAGCGGTGGCTAAAAAAATCAAATCTAATTATGGACTGTAGATTATAAATTGGGATTATTTTCAATCTCTTTTAGTGGAATACTGAATAAATAATAAGGACTGTTCGGAACAAACGGAGTCTTGTTCGGAAGATCAAAAACAGTGTGCCCTTTCCCATCAACGGTTTTTACAGTTCCGTTAGGGGTTGTTATCTGAACTTTGATTGGCTTTCCTTCCGCATCTGTAAACGGCTTTCTTTCTACGGTTCCCTGCGTTCTGATAATATCGGAAAGTGAGAATCCTTCTCCAAACAATTCTTTTCTTCTTTCAATTAAGATTTCCTTTACCACATCATTTTGTGCTAATGATCCTGTATAAGCATCTGCATTTCTGGCAGCTCTCAGTTGATTCAAAACAGTTACCGCCTGAGTTACATTTCCATTTCTTGCTTCTGATTCTGCCTCAATCAGGTACATTTCAGCGGCTCTCATATAGACAATATCCGCAATAAGAGTAGACTTAAATTTGAACTTAGCATACCTCAACAATCCTTCTCTTCCCGGGAGACCATCCCATGAGAATAATTGGGATCTGATATCATTGGAATCAAACAATTTTTTAAAATAAGGATCTGCCATAAAGCTGTAATAATAACTTCCCGATGAAGATACATCCAGATAATGGAAAGCATAACTTGCATCTGACATCTCCTGGGTTTGAGCATGTCCCCAAATCCATTCACCGTTATTAATGTCATTGAATCCTTCTTTATACTTTTCCGGAGTCATCAATGCAAAACCTTCTCTTGCTGTTTTTGCAGCTGCTGCAGCTTTACTCCACTCCCCTGTATTCAGATATACTCTTGCTAAAATACCGTTCACTACGTTGCGGTTGATTTTATCTTTGTTATTTCTTGTATAGTTCTTTAACAAATTATCCGCATCTGTAAGATCACTTTTAATTAAAGTATAAACATCCTCCAGACTGGATTTTTTCTTTGTAGCAGAGCCTGTTGTTGAAGGTTCCGTATAAATTGGCGCAACTAATGCTGACTTATCCTTAAGGTAGCTGAACTGATAAAAGCTGGCAATATTCAGATAACAGAAAGCACGCAATGCTTTTGCCTGCCCCTTTACCTGGTCTTTTTTTGCCTGGCTTCCTTCCGAAGCATCAATTTTTGCAATAACATTATTCATATTATTGATGGTAGAATATAGCATGGTCCAGATAAATAATGGACGGCCAACTGTATTATTCACCATTTCCGTGAAATCATAGGTAGACGAGAAACCATATTTATTGGTTAATACCGCTACATCGTTTCCCATTGCATCACTTGCTCTTAAAACAGTTGAATATCCGATGTTTGCAAAGGTAGTTCCGTCATTATTGAATTTTGCCCAGGTTCCGTTGATAACCGTTTCCGCACTTTCAGCCGTTTTGAAAACCTCAACACTGTTGGCCTGATCCGTAGGAGCAGTATCCATTTCACTTTCACAACTTGAGAGTGACCATAATCCTATTAAAGCAAAAGACAAATATTTTAAATTTTTCATTGTTTCAAATTTTTAAAGGTTAAAACGTTGCCTGAAGACCAAAAGTGACCGTTCTCATTGCCGGGTATCTGTAATATGTTGTTCCGTCCAAGGCCTGTTCAGGGTCCATTCCTTTGTGTTTATAGAAGGTCAGAAGATTTTCTGCCTGCAAATAAATTCTGAATTTCTTTAATCCGATTGTTTCAAAGTAATCAGAAGGAAGTGTATATCCTAAACTCACATTTTTAAGTCTTGCATACGTTCCTGAATAAAGAAATCTTGTAGACTGTGAAGTCCAGTTATTCGTTTTTGTGCTTAAAGCAGGAACATCCGTATAAGGATTTTCCGGGGTCCATCTGTTCAGCATTTCTGTCCCCCATGCACGTCCGCCTAAGTTTCCGCTGTGGAGGATGGAAGCATAATCTGTATCCAGGATCTTTCCACCAATTTTAAATGTCAGTAATGCTGAAAAATCAAAGTTTTTATAATTGATGCTTGTGCTTACTCCTCCTGTTAGCTTAGGTAAGGCAGATCCCTGTAAGATCTTTGTAGCTTTAGCATATTCTGAAGTTGTTCCTTCGACCATATTTCCGTTGGCATCCTTAGTAATGGTTTTCCACAATGGCTTTCCGTTACTTGGATCTACCCCTGCCCATTCCTGAAGGTAAAAATCATATACAGAACCTCCTAAGTTTAATTGTTTGGTTGTTCCTACAACAAGCGGCCCACCAGGTAATTTTGTAATTTTATTATTTAAAGTACTCAAGTTAATGTCAACATTCCACTGGAAATCACTAGTTTTTACAGGTGTTGTGAACAATGAAAATTCAAAACCTGTATTCTTGATCGTTCCAACATTGGCCGGATAGTCGCTTATTCCTAAAGACGGAGCAACCGGTACATTAAACAGGAGGTTTTTACTTTTTCTTTCAAAATATTCTATATTTCCTTTAATCCTGTTATTAAAAATTGCAAATTCCAATCCTATATTTGAATTAAGGTTAGTTTCCCATATCAAATTAGGAGTACCAACTTTTTCCAATGTTGTTCCAGGCTCACCGGCAAGAGGAAAATTTTTATATAATTCCTGATAAGCATAATACAGCGCGGAACCATTTGGCTTCTGTAATTTATCATTCCCCTGTCCTCCATAACTTGCACGCAATGTTAAAAGATTGAAGAAATCCAGATTTCTGATAAACTCTTCGCTTGAAAGCTTCCATGATCCTCCTACAGACCAGAATGTACCCCATCTGTTTTCTTTTGCAAATCTTGAAGAACTGTCTGCCCTTGTTGATGCGGATAAGAAATATTTATTGTCAAAATCATACTCAACTTTTCCAAGGAAACTCAACAAACTCAGTTTATCACTTTTACCTCCGAAACTTACTAACAGGGATGCAGCATCAGGCTCATAATAATTAGGCAGTGAAAAGCCTTGTCTGCTACCAGAAATAATCTGATAATCATATTTATAAAATTCCTGGCCTGCCAACGCATTAATATGGTGTTTCCCAAACCTCTTGTCGTAAGTTAAAATATTACTGGTTGTGTAAGAAAGTGTTCTGCTGTTAGATTTCGAGACAGAACCACCAGTCTCTTTTCCTTCTCCAAGAAGTGGATTTGTATAATAATGCTCATTATAACTTACTACATCAATAGAAAAGCTAGATCTGAACTTCAATTCAGGAAGGAACGTAAATTCCATAAACCCTTTTCCTGAAAAGTTATCGATCTTATTTTCATTTTTATCCAATGGCAAACTTGCTGCCTGATTTTGATTCTGAAGGGCTGCTGTAGGCCTGTATTTTCCAAAATCATAAACCTTGTTTCCTTCAGCATCCAAGACATAAGAACCATCAGGATTTCTTTCATAATAAGGATAGAAAGACGGAATAGCTCTCGCAGCCTGAATAATATTACTCGATTTAGAGTCTGAAGAAGTAGGAGCCTGCTGGATACTGTTGGTATAACTTAAGTTTGCCCCAACATTCAACCAGCTTTTAACCTCAGAATTGATCTTTAATCTGGTATTGTATCTTTTAAACCCTGATTCAATGGCCATTCCTTTATCATCAAGATATCCTAGTGAAAAGAAATAGTTACTTTTTTCACTTCCTCCACTGATATCAAGATCTACCTGGTTTCTGGAAGCAACTCTCTGCAAAATATCTCTCCAGTCATCATTCCACAAAGCTTTTGCTCCTGGTAATAATTTACCGTCTGTTCCTACAGGTTTTGGATAATTAACACCATAAGGATTAATTCCTAAGTTGGAAATAATATTATCTGTTGCCATTTGGGCTGCCTGCTGGGCATTGATCTGGCTGGACTGGTAACCATTCCTCATTGCTTCCCAATACAATTGGAAATACTGATCTGTATTCACCTGTTCATAATCTTTTACTGCTCTTCCCGAGAATCCCTGGCTGATATTCAGATTTACTCTGGCCTCCCCTTTTTTACCGGATTTTGTGGTAACGATAATAATCCCGTTTGCCCCTCTTGAACCATACAAAGCACTTGCTGTAGCATCTTTTAAGACACTGATAGATTCTATATCGTTAGGGCTGATCGCATTGATATTTCCGTCAAAAGGAATCCCATCCACAACGTACAAAGGCTCACTGGAAGCACTTACCGACCCTACTCCTCTAATTCGGATCGTAGAGGTGGCTCCAGGTTGTCCAGAAGCACCGGTAACCTGAATTCCGGGCACCTGCCCTTCCAATGCTTTTGTTACATTGGTAACAGGTCTGTTATTGATTTTATCACTGGAAATGGTTGCCACTGAACCTGTGTAGCTGTTTCTTTTCGCTTTTCCATAAGCTACCACAACTACTTCATCAATTTCTTTTTCTTTAAGGGTATCTTTTTTCGGTTTTGAATTCTGTGCGCTTACACTTACAATTCCCAGAAAAAATACTGCAACTGGAGGAATCCAAACTTTAGAATTAAATAGATTTTTATTAATCATAATCAATTTTGTTTACCATATATTAAAATTTTGCCTTTTACTGAAAAACCAGCAAAGGGCATCGATAAATACGATAAACCAAATGCTTATTTTTCCTTTAAAGGCTGAATGTAACACCTTACTTAATGCAGGTTGTCAAGATATCATTGGGTCAGTTCCCTCCATCTTTCTTTATAAGCCGATCGAAATATGGTTGCAAAGCTATAAACTTTTAGTCTATAAAACAAGTAGACTTATGGTTTTTTTCATGATAATTTTTCAAAAATTAACATAAGTTTTTATTAAAAGCCATTACAAAAAGGAGTTGCAGTAATTATGATTTTCTCAAACATGATAAATATCATTATTAATAATTCAATAAAGGAAAGCTCTCAATTAGCAGATTTTTTTGATTTTTAATTAAAAAAACTTTTTAATTTTATAGAATGAAAGTTTTGATTATAAATGGGCCTAATCTGAATCTTTTAGGCACCCGTGAACCTGAAATCTATGGAACTGTTTCCATGGAAACTTATTTGGAGAACTTAAAATCTGAGTTTCACTCTCATGAATTAAGCTATTATCAATCCAATATTGAAGGAGAGCTTATCAACAGGCTTCAGCAGGATGATTTTGATGCAGTGGTAATTAATCCCGGAGCTTTCACCCACTATTCCTACGCTATCGCTGATTGTCTGAAAAACATCAGAAAACCTAAAGTAGAAGTTCACATCAGCAATATCTATAAAAGAGAAGAATTCAGACAAAAATCTGTTACCGCAGCCAATACAGACGCAGTTTTATCCGGATTCGGGATGGATGGATACCGATTGGCTATCCTTAGTTTAAAGTAAAGAAATGATAAATCAGTTGATTTATACTGGATATAACATTTAGCTAGCAGATTTAGCAGATTAGGCAGATTTTAATTGTATTAGTTTATCATTTACCCCACGAGCATCTGCGAAATCTGCCTGATCAACTAGAGATAAAAAGTAAAAAAGCCTCATCAATGATGAGGCTTTCTATTTATATAATATCTGATTAGATAGTTTGTTCCTGTAATTGAGGTCCTGACGCAATTAATCTCTTACCTTCTTCAGTATCACAATACTGTTCAAAGTTTTTGATATATCTTGAAGCAAGATCTTTTGCTTTTTCTTCCCATTCTGAAGCACTAGCATATGTATCTCTAGGATCAAGGATGCCTGTAGAAACATTTGGAAGTTCAGTAGGAATTTCAAGGTTCATAATTGGAACCTGAGTTTTAGGAGCGTTATCAATAGAACCGTCAATAATTGCATCAATGATTGCTCTTGTATCTTTCAGAGAAATTCTCTTACCAGTACCATTCCATCCTGTGTTTACTAAATAAGCTTTAGCACCGTGCTCTTTCATTTTACCGATCAATGTCTTAGAGTACATTGTTGGGTGTAATGTAAGGAAGGCTTCACCAAATGCCGGAGAGAAAGATGGTTGAGGTTCAGTAATACCTCTTTCAGTTCCTGCTAATTTAGATGTATAACCACAAAGGAAGTGGTATTGAGCCTGATCTTCATTCAGAATAGAAACCGGAGGAAGTACTCCGAATGCATCTGCTGAAAGGTAAACGATCTTTTTCGCATGACCAGCCTTAGATGGTAATACAATTTTATTGATATGATAGATTGGATAAGAAACCCTTGTATTTTCAGTGATAGATCCGTCAGTGTAATCTGCTACACCATTGTTGACCACAACATTTTCAAGAAGTGCATCTCTCTTGATAGCAGCAAAGATATCCGGTTCTTTTTCTTCTGACAGGTCAATAACTTTAGCGTAGCATCCTCCTTCATAGTTGAATACTCCATTGTTATCCCATCCGTGCTCATCATCTCCGATAAGATATCTTTTCGGATCTGCTGATAACGTAGTTTTACCAGTTCCTGAAAGACCAAAGAATAAAGCTACATCTCCTTTTTCACCTACGTTAGCTGAACAGTGCATAGAAGCCATTCCTTTTAATGGAAGGTAATAGTTCATCATTGCAAACATCCCTTTCTTCATTTCACCTCCGTACCAAGTACCTCCGATGATCTGTAGTTTTTCAGTAAGGTTGAACATGATAAAGTTCTCTGAGTTTAATCCCTGAGCTTCCCAGTTAGGATTTGTTGTTTTAGAACCGTTGATTACTGTGAAATCCGGCTCTCCAAAGTTTTCAAGCTCATAGTGAGAAGGACGAATAAACATATTAGTAACAAAATGCGCCTGCCATGCAACTTCAACGATAAATCTTACTTTAAGTCTCGTATCTGCATTGGTTCCGCAGAATGTATCTACTACATAAATCTTTTTAGATTCAGCAAGTTGGTTCAGCACTAGTTCTTTACAAGACCCGAAAATTTCTGCAGTAGTAGGTAAGTTTACTTTACCATCCCAGAAAATTGTATCTCTTGTAACATCATCCTGAACAATATATCTGTCTTTAGGTGAACGACCTGTGA
Organism: Chryseobacterium contaminans; assembly: GCF_001684955.1. Classification (GTDB taxonomy): domain Bacteria; phylum Bacteroidota; class Bacteroidia; order Flavobacteriales; family Weeksellaceae; genus Chryseobacterium; species Chryseobacterium contaminans. The sequence goes on from NZ_MAYF01000257.1 coordinate 14,988, forward strand.
AAATTCCTGTTTTTACTGATACCGCGCCCGATTCTGTAAGTTCCGCTTTCTCAAACCCCTGATTTTCAGGAGAAACTTCAGCCTGATATAATTCTTCATAAGAAGGATTATACACTACTTCATAGTTTCCTTTAATCCCTAATTTCTCTAAATCCTGGATGATTTTAGTGTTTTTCATTTTACTTATATTTTCTATTTCTTTATTGACCTCAACAAAAATAATATTAATTATTTGTTAAAGGTGGTTTAAATATACTGATATAAGTCAGAATGACAAATAAAAAAACAAGCTTGTAAGTTACTGATTATAAATTAATTAAATCTGAGCATTCAAAAACGGTAGTAAATCCTTTCTCCCAAAAATAGTCTTTAAAGCCCCCAAATTTGGCACTCATCACGAAATCTCCACCCCAAGCCCCTAAACTTTTAACAAATGTGGGGCAGTCTGGAAATACTCTCTCCTTAACTGCAGGAATTTCAATAAAATCGGAGATTTTACGTTCATGAATCATCATTAACTCAGAAAAATTTTCCAATTCATTGCATAATAAAATTTTCTTTGTGATATCTGAAAATTCATCTACCAATTTCTGAGACTTCTTTTTGGATTTATAAAGATTGATTCCCTCCCTGCTGTCCTGCTTCTGATTTAAGTGAATAAAGATCAGCTCATTTTTAAAGGAGGGATTAAAATCTACCTTCTCATATCTGATTTCTGGCTTACTCTGAAAAAGTACTGCTGACCTTTCTTTTGCAACCGCTATATCATATCCGCTTCCTCCCAAACTGATTGTATTTAAATAGAAAGGATCTATATCAGCCCATTCTGCAAGATTGTTCATTAATGTTGAACTGCTTCCAAGGCCATAATCAGCAGGAAACTGAAGGTTAGTTTTTAGGTGGTAAGTAAAATCGTTTTTAAATTTTGTAGTAGAAAGCTGCTGAACATTCTTTAATGTCTTTAGAATAAATTCAGCGCTTGATGGAATATTGGTTTCCAGAATCTGCCACGTTTTATAATCAATGACAGCCTTTAACCAGGGTTTGTTTTGATGAAGGGCTTCCCAAAGAATCAAAGACTGATGATCATCTTTTTCTTCAAAGAAAAACTCTTGTCCCAGCTTGGTAGGTACCGCTAAGACAAGAGCTCCATCAATTGCGAAATATTCTGAAGTAAGCATAAGCTTGCCCGGTGAAAATATCGCGTTCATAATTTTTGTAATTAATTAGATAGCAGAAGTAGATTCTACTGATCCGTCAATTTTTTTGATTAATCCCTGAAGGGTTTTTCCGGGTCCAACTTCTACGAAATTAGAGGCACCGTCTTTAATCATATTTTGTACAGATTGAGTCCATTTTACAGGGCCTGTAAGCTGATCAATAAGATTTTGTTTGATCTCATCTGGATTTGTTACTGCTGTAGTAGTAATATTCTGATATACAGGAATAGTAGCTTTTCTGAATTTAGTATTTTCGATAGCAGCTGCCAGTCTTTCCTGAGCCGGCTGCATCAACGGTGAATGGAATGCTCCGTTTACCGGTAATAATAAAGCTCTTTTCGCTCCTGCTTCTTTTAATTTCACACAAGCTTCTTCTACTGCAGGTGTTTCTCCTGAGATCACCAATTGCCCCGGGCAATTATAGTTTGCCGGAACTACAATTCCATTAATCTGTGCACAGATTTCTTCAACTTTAGCATCCTCAAGACCTAAAATAGCGGCCATTGAACTTGGATTAGCATCACAAGCTTCCTGCATCGCTTTTGCTCTCTCAGAAACCAATTTCAAACCATCATCAAAAGATAAAACGCCATTCGCTACCAATGCAGAGAACTCTCCTAAAGAATGTCCTGCTACCATTTCAGCTCCAAGACCATTTACTGCTTTTAATGCTGCTACTGAGTGTATAAAAATTGAAGGCTGGGTAACCTCTGTTTTCTTAAGATCCGCATCCGTTCCGTGAAACATAATGGAAAGAATATCGAAACCTAAAATTTCATTGGCAGATTCCATCAGATCTTTAATATCTTTTCTAGAATCATACAATTCTTTTCCCATTCCTACGAACTGAGACCCCTGCCCTGGAAATACAAGTGCTTTCATGTATTGAATTAAATATTATGCAAATATAATTATAATGTTAACAATAACCTTTTAAACAAAGATAAATCATCTAAGGTACTAACCTGATTACTCTGTAACCTGTGTTTACATAGGCTCCGTTTGCTTTAGATTTTACAAACTCAAATTTGGTAGCAAGCTGAGTTTGCACCTTATTCATCTGTTTGAAGATTTCTCCTTTTCGGTTTTCTCTTGTCAGCATATCATTAACAACGTCAAATCCTACGATAGCATATTTTGGCGGAGTCTTGCAATATTTACTTTTGTATGCTGCCAGAATCTCTTTTTCAAAACTGCCATCTGTATTGATCTTTCTGTCCATCAGATATACCAGGCTTGCCTGGCTCAAATCATCTACTTTCTTTTCAAAGACCGGAGAATAGAACATACTAAATGCTTTTACGCCCTGTACTTCTTTAGAAAGAGCAATCACTTTATTAGCGAAGGCTTCTCCCAAATCATCATTGGCTAATACGGCAATAACCGGAGCAGACTGCCCTGTCATCATGTTTTGATCCAGCTGAATATCTGCTGGAGAGTTTACAATAACAATATTAGGATTCTTCACTGCTTTTTCAAGCCCTGCTTTGATGTAATTGGCATTTTCCTTTTTAGTATCTGCTACTACATATATTTTTTGATCTGAATATACTGCTTTAACTTCTTCTACAATTTTATCTGCATAGGTTTGATTATTTGTCTCAACAATAATCAAATTACTATAATTGTATAATTCAGGTGTATTGGCAAATGGCGCTACTACAGGAATTTTTTGATTTTTAGTGAAATCCAATACGTCAATTACATTAGACTTAAAGAATGGCCCAATAATTAGATCTGTATTTTCAGGATTAATCTGAGTCAGAGAGTTTTTAAAAGAAGCTTCATTTCCTGAATCCACAACTTTAATATCCAGTTTCTGCCCTCCTCTGGCATTTCTTTCAATAGCCAATTTAGCACCTGTTAAGAAATCAAGAGCCATTCCTCTGTATTGAGTTTCATTGGTACTATATCCGAAAGGAAGCATCAACACGACACTTAACGCATCACCATTTTTCTTAACATAAGCTGGATCTTGTTTTTTGATTTTCAAAACCATACCGGCTTTTAAACCTTTTGAAAGATCTGGGTTAAGAGCAATTAATTCATCAATGCTTACACCGAACTTATTTACAATGGAGAATACTGTATCTCCCTGCTGAACAGTATAAGTAACATAATCATCTCCAACCGTCACATTATTGGATGTTGCTGAAGAACTTTCATTCCCAGAATCCATTTTTGCTTTTGAATTGGTTGTTTCAGCTACAGTTTCTGTATTTGATCTTTTTATTTTGATAGTCTCACCAGGCTTTAATCCTTTTTCTTCCAAACCTGGATTTAAGGCATAAAGATCCTGCTGGCTGATCCCAAACTGTTTTGTAATTCTGTAATAATTATCTTTGGCCTGGATTACATAGGTTTCTCCTTCTACAGCAGATGTAGGTGTAGCCGTTACTGTTTTTTCAACAGGAGTTTCTACAGGTTTTGTTACCGTTGTAGTTACGGTAGGCTGATCCCCACCATATTTTTTGATGCTGGTAAGAGGTAATGTAATCTCATCCCCTATCTTCATGTGAGAATCCAGTTCAGGATTCAGTTTTCTCAGATCTGTTTCAGAGATTCTGTATTGTTTTGTAATCCCATAAATGGTCTGCTTAGGCTGTAAAATAATTTTACCCACCGGAGTTCCCGCAATTGTACCCACTTTTTCAGGGGCAGCAGTTTTAGGGGCAACTGAAGCAGCAGCCTTCTCTGTTTTTATAGTTAAAACATCTCCGATAGCCAGCTTGCCATCTTTATGTTTAGGGTTTAGTTTCAGCAATTCATCTACAGTCATTCCATACTTCTTTGCAATGTTGTAAGGATTATCACCTTGTACAACGGTATGCGATTTCTGGGCTGAAACTCCCAAAACCATACATAAACTGGATAGAATAAAAAACCTCTTTATCATATTCGATAATTATAATTTACAAAAATACTTCTTTAAAATTAAATGGCAACAATTATTAATTTGGAATCTTGAACCACCATCTCTTCCAAACAATTTTCAAGCCATGAATAGCCTTCATCTGAAAAGAATACACTAAAGTTAAAAACTCTTTCCTGCCAGGTTTTGGAAGGGTGTACATCCAGAAACAGGTTTTCAAGCCTTTCCAGCAATTCGCCCTGCTTTATTTTTTCTGCATGGAGAAGGCGTTTTTTCATTCTTTTAAAGGATTTCAGCTGTCTTACTTCTTCTGCTTTCACCATATTTCCAAAGGATTTTTCAGTTGTTTCTGCAGATGCTTTTAATTCAGCAAAGTTGTTTATCAGGATTTCTTCTTTTTCATCCAATAATTCCAAAATAGGATTATCTGTTAAAATCTTACGATTGGTAATCACTGTAAAATTCTGGAAAAAATCTTCTATTTTAAGATCTAATTTTTCAATTTTCCCCAAAGTTTTCTCTTTCAGGAAAAGCATGGAGTTCCTTGGGATCAGGATAGGGAAAGGAATATTTAATGTTGAAAAATAATCCTTAAGTTCCAGCCAATACATTATTTCAGCATTTCCGCCTATGTAGGCAAGGTTCGGCAATACTTTTTCCTGATATACCGGACGCATTAAGGCATTCGGACTGAATTTTTCAGGATGATGCTCAAGTTCAGCAATAATTTCTTCTTCTGTAAACTGGATATCTGTGTCTACTACAGTATATCTTTGTCCGTTAAAATCAATCCTGTCTCTTGTTTCAGAAAGATAGAAAAGATTAATTTCACGCGGATTTACCTGAACTTTTCCATACTTCTCAGTAAGAAAATCTACTTTATCTTTTGAAGTTTTCTGTAAACTGAAATGAAGCAGTTCATCTTTAAAAACTTCTTTAATCTGTTGTTTAAGCTCCTTTGAATCACCATCCAAAATCAATAATCCGAATTTTGAAAAAAGACGGTTCACCAAGATTTGAATGGCCTGCGTCAAAGTATTTCCAACTTTATACGCTTCTTTCAGCATTAAGATCAATTCTGTTCCGAAAACTGAATCTTTGAATTCTTTTTCAAACTCAGAAATAAAGTAAGTATCGTTAATCTTGAGTCTGCCTACAGGTCCACCAGATCTTTCATTAATTTCATAATAGTTATTTTCTGTTTTAAAATGGTTGATCTCAGCAAAATCGTGATCTTCAGAAGCCATCCAATATACAGGAACAAAATTAAAATCCGGAAACTGTTCTTTAAGATAAGTACAGGTTTTAATGGTCTGTAAAATTTTATAGACAAAGAAAACGGGTCCTGAAAACAAGTTCAGCTGATGACCTGTTGTAATGGTAAACGTATCAGGCAGTTTCAGGTTTTCAATATTTTCTTTCTGTTTGGAAGAAAGAGTAAGTTCTGATAACTGTTTTTCAAACACATCAGACAATATATTTCTCTGTTCTGGCGAAAAAGAGTCTTTTTTCAGATGAATCTGCTGGCTGAAATGCTCTACAGAAAATGTTTTATCTTCAAACCCTTCAATCCTTTGATTCAAAAAATCTTTTACTAATTGAGGGATGCTTTCTATATCATTAAATGATATTTTATTAATTGTTTTCAACCTGTATCGTTTTTAGTTGAACAAATACCACACGATTCCGATATTCAATCTGAAATCATAGACCGGATAATGTGGAAATGCATAAGCTTTGTTATTAGAAATAACGGTTCCTATCTGCTGCCCTTCTATGAAAAAGAACATTTTCTTTACTTTCATGTTAATATATAAATCAGCAATAGGCTGTCCTCCAATAGAGAACGAATTAGTACCGGGAAGGATATATTCATTAAGAACAGGGAAATATTCTCTGGAATTGAATTTAGAGAAATAATATACTTTAAGCCCTGCCTGAATTTCTGCTGCTTTTTTAAATGCCTGGGTCTGATAAAAGAAGTTTGCTCTTCCTACAAAGCTCGGCATTGGAAGCAGGTTCTTATTGGTTAATGCATTTTGGAAATGCAGTCTTGTATTCAAATGGAATTTACCGTAGCTAAAAGTGGCATCACCTCCAATCTGAGAGATATTCAATGAATTCTCACTTTGTTTTGGAGCAAAATTACTATCAAAATAAGTATAATTATCAATTCTGAAGTAGTTGGCGAAAAGTTCTGTTTTAAACCATTTCAGATTAACACTTCCTCCAAGTTCCATCACAGATTGGTTCTTTGCATTTTCAAGATAATAATTGAAATTATTATACACGGAAGTATTCAATAAATAGTTGAATGATGGATAAGCACTCTGGAAATTTACTTTCGCATTCACAAAGTAATCTTTTATTGGCTCAAATTTCAGATTGTTTGTTGTTCTTAGGTAGCTTTTAAACTGACTTCCGTTTGAAAATTCAAGAAATGAATTCAGCTGAACTTTATCCCAAAGTTTCACCTGTAGATTTCCTACGGCTCCAATTCTGTTTTCTTTAAGCTCAGAGGGAAAAGGTACTCCGTTTAGTGCCACAATATCATTGATCCCGAATTTGATCATCTGATAACGAACGCCTGCATCTAACTTGAATTTCTCATTATCAAAAACCAGACTTAAAGTATTACTCAGATTGCTGGAGTATTTTTTTGTGGTTAAAGGAAATCCAGTAACTAAATCTGTAGGGGTTTCATACCAGTATTGTTCTAAAGCACCCTGATTATAATAGTATTTATTTCCTTGATGAAAAATAGTATGCCTGATACGGAATGGAAATTTTTCAGCATTGAAAGGAGTAAACTGATGACTCAGATAATATCTTCTATAAGCAAATTGTGAACTCGTTGATGCCAGATTAACCTGAGCATTCTGTCTGTTTTTATAATTGCTGTCTCCACTTTGAAACAGATTATCTTCAGTAATTCCACCACTTTCCTGGTTGTTAACATTCTGATGAAGGTAGTGTACAAACAATTCATAATTCCCATTTTTCGAAACATAATGTCCTGAAAATAGGGTATTGTTATTGGCAGCCAGAGAGTTTCTGTAAAGCCCTTGTGAACGAAGCCCCATATATTCTAGCGCAAAATTGAATCTTTTTCCGATATTCTGAGTATAGGTGGATCTTAAAGCAGCTCCATTTCTCATCGCATTATGATAGATGAATGTTGCTGTAGGCGTTTTCACATCATAATATTTCACATCATTTGCTCCCAAAATCATATAAGATTTATTGGAAGGTAGCAAGGATAAATTCTGCTCTGCATTCACTTCAAATACAAGAGGATTAAACCCGGCTCCTATATTGGCAGGCTGTACCCTTCCAAAATTATCATTGTTATTATACTGTGAAAAAATATAAGTCTTATCAAAAGTCATTACCGTATCAAAAACTTTCTTTTCAGAAAACTGGGTCTGATATTGATAATCGTTAATAGTGGGTTTGAAAATTTTCAAGGAATCTTTCTTTCCAGAGTCAATCACCAGAGTATCTTCCGGTTTTTTATATGTTTTGGCATCTTCTGTTTTAACAACCTGTGCATTGGCAGTGAAGCCGAAGAAAGTGATTATGAAAAGGATATACTTCATTATTCATTATTGTACAGCAAAAATAAGAAATAATAAGAAATAAAAAGCCCCTGCTGAATGCAAGGGATGGTATATAGGTTTACTTGTTGACAAATTCTGTCAGTTTAATCATATCCGGTTCTTTACCGAAATTAATTTTATTGGACTTCACAAAGCTCTCCAGTTCTTTCTTATCTACTGAAAATAATTCTGCAGCATCACTGGTATTTTTTGGAAATTTATAGAATTTCTTATCCTTTGAAATCATATAAAGATCTTTATCTTTTTCATAGTAATCATGAGCATCCTGTGTAAACCCGTTGTTACTTTTTGTACCTGCCATGAGTTCCATTTTTTCTCTTTTATAAAGCGTGTATTTCGGACGATCTACAAGCAGGACCAGATATCCAGTTTTGGTTTTACCTTCATAGGTATACGTAAGGGATTCGTATGTTTTTTTCAATTCTGGAAACTGAATTTTAAGCCCGTCTTCTTTATTGGCGTAATAAAGCTCATTACCCATTTTAAATTCCATTTCATCATAATATGCATTATAGCGAAGATCCTGAACGTTTTTACTGTAGTCTTTGATGATCACTTTATCAAATCGGTCTCCATTACTGTATGGTGAACCATCTATTTTATGATCCTCTTTTTGAGTTTTAAGGGGTTTGCTGTAAAACCCATTTGGTGTAGTAACAACCTGTTGAATATCATGATTTTGAGAAAGTAGCCATTGTCCCAGAAGAACTGTTGTGATAAAAAGTATTTTTTTCATATTAAGATTATCCGTTTTTAGATTATTTGTTTTTAAAAGAAAGAGCCGCTCTAGGAGCGGCTCTTTCTTTTATTAATTACCAAACCCAGGGTTAGGTGTCACCAATGTTCCAGGAACGTTGATTTCAGCTCTAGGGATCGGGAATGTCAATAGTTGATCTCCGATATTTCTAACAGTACCACTAGCACCGTTTGCACTTCTTTGAGTAATGGACTGACCTCTTCTCAACAAGTCCCAATATCCGAATCCTTCTCCAATAAGCTCTTTTTGTCTTTCCGCATATACCTTATCAAGATCAATAGTCACTGCAGGTGGTAATGCTCCTGAAGCTTTCCCACGTTTAGCCTGGATCTCATTAAAGTATTCTAATGCTTTAGTAATACTTCCGCCGTTAAGTTCTGCTTCAGCACCATTTAATAATACTTCTTCATATCTAACAAGGTGGATATTGTCAAAACTGTTTACATATTTACCATTAAGAACGTTTGTTGGAGAAATAACGCCTGCTCTGATATCATCAGCTACATAAGTAGCTTTAAAAGCCGGTAATACTTTCATATTTCCATATCCATTTGGAGCTATATTCAATTTGTTTGAAATAGATGTTGTTCCTAAATCGTTAGTAGAACCTACTGCAATTTCAAAAATTGAGTTTGCTGCAGAATTGGGCTTAGAGAAACTTCCTGAGAAATCAGAAGCAGGGATTACAGAGTATTTCTTTGAGGCTACAATGTCAGCAACTAAAGATCTTACTTTTGCATAATCTCCTTTGTAAAGATAGTATCTAGACATTAATGCCTTTACTCCATATTGATTAATTTCGGTTCTGATTGTATGTACACTAGATGATGGCGTTCCCATAAAAGTAAGTGCCTTATCAAAGTCAGCTTCAATCTGAGCTCTTGTTTCTGCTACTGTACTACGAGCTTGTTTAGCTTGTGGATCGTAAGTAGTCGGAATAACTACTCCTGTAGTTCCTCCAGCATATTCTTGACCAAACATTCTTAAAAGATCGAATAAAGCTAAAGCTCTGGTAGCATAAGCTTGACCTTTTAAATAATTAGCTCTTGCCTGGATAACTGCAGGGTCTTGAGAAGATTTCCAAGTTAACTGGCCTGTTGGTACATTATTGATAACAATGTTAGCCTTTGCAATAGCCTGATACATGTTCATGTACGGCCCTGAAGAATACTGATCACCAGCAGTCATTGAATATGATGCTACGGTCTGATAGTAACCTGCACCGTTGGCAAAATCAGAATACATACTGTTACTTCTTACTTCTCCGATCATTAAGAAATCACATCCGTAATATGATGCATTTCTCATAGAAACATACTGTCCTTTTACAAAAGATTCTAATTCTTCGATTGTATTTAATGGACCTTGTTGTACCTGCTGATAGAATTCAGTTTCGATGAAGTCATCACTACATGAAGCTAATGCTGCAGTTGATAAAACGGCCAACATTCCATATTTTAAAATATACTTTTTCATTTTTCTTAACTAATTAAAATTGAAGGTTAAATCCGATTGAATAAGTTTTCTGAACTGGTAAGTTAAGGTTATTCGTTGAGTTTAAGTTGTTCTCAGGATCAAACTTAAGGTTCTTATCGTAGCGGTAAGTAAGGATGTTATTTCCTTGAACATATACCTCGAATCCGTTAAGCCCTGTACCATTTAACATTTTAGCATCAAATCTATATCCAACTCTAACATTACTTAGTCTTAAGTAATCCGTTTTAGCTAAGAATCTTGTAGAAGCTCTGTTTGAGTTTGAAGCGTTCAGATATACCGGCTTAGGGTTCACGGCATTAGGGTTAGACGGTGACCAGAAATCAAGAGCATCAGTTGAACCAGGATAAGAGAATACATACTGACCGTCAGACTGTGTATAAGAAGCCCAGTCGTTTAATACTTTTCCTCCGAATCCGAATGTTCCTAAAGCAGATAATGTGAAATTTTTGTAAGATAGATTAAGGTTAACACCTCCGAATACATTAGAATAAGATCTTCCCTGTACAGCAAGCTGTGCATCAGCGTATTTATTAGTTGTTTCTCCGTCTACCCCGTTTTTATACCATAGAGGATCTCCATTTGAAGGATCTACTCCAGCCCATTTTCTAAGGAAGAATGTTCCGATTCCTTCACCTTCTCTAAGGATTGTAGAACCTGTAACAACGTCCTGGCCTCCATATAATGAAGTAATTTTGTTTTCAAGTGTACTCAAATTACCTCCAATACTTAAAGTAAAGTCTTCTTTTCTGATTACGTCATAGTTTACTGTAAATTCGAAACCTCTGTTTACCAAAGATCCTACGTTAACATCCATGAATGGATAAGTTAAAGTACTTTCTGAAGGAATAGGTAATCCCTGTGACATTTGTAAAGGCACACTGAATACTAGGTCTTCAGTCTTCTTGTTATAGTATTCTGCAGTCACAGTAAGTCGGTTTCTGAAGAAGCCCATATCAACACCTAAGCTTAAAGGCTTTACAGTTTCCCATTTTAATTGTGGGTTGTATACATATTTTGTAAATCCTGCAGGTGAGTCATTATAGTTTGAAGTATACTCATATAGAGAATATGGCGTACTGTTAATTGTGTTACCTACTTTACCGTAAGAACCTCTTAATTTAAATAGAGAAATTTTTTCCCATTCTTTTACGAACTGTAATCTAGCTAAGTCAACCCCTACCCCAACTGAATAGAAAGTTCCCCATTTTTGACCAGGTGTAAAGTTTGATAATGCATCTCTTCTTACAGAAGCATCCACTAAGATTAATTTATCGTAATCATAGTTTAATACTGCAGCATATCCGTTTCTAGAGCTTACATATCTTTGACCTCTTGCATAGATAGGCTTGATAAAGTTACTTAAGCTTTCAAGATTTGGAGAACCAACATTTACTCCCTGACCTGCTACAAATCTTTGGTTTCTTTGGTAAGCTTCCTGAATAGCAGAGATGTTGAATCTGTTTTTATCTCCTAACTTGAAGTTATAATTTACGATGTTCTGTAAGTTCCAGTTGAAATATCTGTCAGTAGATTCAGTTTTTCTACCATTTACCTGATACCCATCTCCGTGAACTGGATTATAGTACGTATCATTTTCAACATTATTTAATTCAGCACCTAAAACAATTTTATAAGATAAATTCTTTAGGATCTGATATTCTCCATATAAATTCCCAAAAACTCTTGCTGTTGTAGCTCTGAAATAATTATGTTCTTGTACATATCCAGAGTTAAATAAGTTATTACTTAATCTACCACTGTTTCCTAAATAATAACTTCCGTCTGCATTATAACCAGGATCTGTAGGTCTTCCAAATAATTCAAACAAGATCGGATTAGCAAATGTACCTCCATTTGGCAATGTATTAATTCTACTGTATGAAAGCTGAATATCTGTACCAAACTTAAATTTGTCCGTAGCTTTGTAATCTATCTTTGTAGTAAATCCTAAACGTTTGAAATCAGATCCTTTCAATTCACTTTCCTGCAAGAAATAGTTTGCGGAGTTATAATAGGTAATTTTATCATTACCTCCACTAATTGATGCATTAATTGAGTTTTGATATCCACTTCTACTAGTAACATCTCTCCAGTTAGTATTATTAGTGGTTGTATAAATATTTTTAGCTGCTGCACCATAATTCCCAGCTATTGCCTCTGAATAAACAGTTTCAGGGCTTATTCCATCAGCATTTCCTAACGCATTTGCTAAAAGGTATCTGTATTGTTCTGTATTCAAACCTTTCATCCCTTCAATAGCACGAGAGTTTGTTCCAGATTCAAAATTTAATGAAATCTTTGGTTTTCCTTTTTTACCGGATTTAGTTGTAATAACAATTACCCCAGCTCCTGCATCTGCACCATATACTGCTGTAGAAGCAGCATCTTTAAGTACAGTTACAGTTTCAATATCATCACTGTTAAGGTTAGCCAAAATGTTAGCAGTTGTAGCACCAGTTGTCAAGTCACCACTCTGTACACGGACACCATCAACCACATAGATAGGGTTAACACCACCATTAACAGAAGCAATACCTCTTACACGTACTGACGCGAAACCTCCAGGCTGCCCTGAAGCATTACCTGTCTGAACACCAGAAACCCTACCTTGAAGCATTTTGTCCACTGACGCTACAGGAACATCCTTAATTGCGTCACTTTTCATTGTGCCTACAGCACCGGTTAATTCCTGTACTGTTTTTTTCTGACCAAATCCAACCATTACAACTTCCTCAATCTCCGTTGCATTAGCAGTATCTTTTTTTACTTTTTGTGCAAAAGCAGCTTGCCCCAAGAAGAACAATGCTCCAGCACTTAAGACACGTAGTTTAACATTCATATTAACAAATTTTAATACATTTTTAGAAACAAATATGTTAATAAATATTAACACTAACAAATTTTATGTGTATAAATAGCTTAAATTGATTCACCACATAATAAAAACATTTCTAGAAAACAAAAAAATTTACAATATTTATAGTGTTTTATTATTTAAAATAAAAAACAACCATTCCAAAAAGGTGATTAATAATTAATAATTCAATACAAAAAAAAATATCTATAATAAATACAAATTACAATAGTGCTAATTTTCAGCTTAGTACCCCACTAAAAAGAAAAAAAATAAATCAATTTTAGTCAATATCGCCCTTTTATATACCATACGCCTCCGTTTTTGTTTCTTATCTAAGACTATTAATACCGTTTAACCTTTTTAAAAATTATAAAAATATTAAGATATTATTAATATGCTACAAACTCTAACCCTTTAGGACACCATAAATTTTAACAGATATTTTGACCTTCATTCACTACCACATACTTTTTACTGATTAATCCCTAGACAATAGCGTCTATTATACATTCAGCTAAAATACAAACGGATTAAATCCTTAGTCAATATTTGCTATCTGGATTCTTCTGAAATTATATTATGAAGAAGTATAAGTCTTATCAAATATCATTTCCGTATCAAAAACTTTCTTTTTTTGAAAACTGAGCCCGAACAGATAATCGTTGATAGTAGACTTAAAAATTCCGAGAATCCTTCTTTTCTGAGTCTATGACCAGAGTATCTTCTGGTTTCTTGGATGTGGACATCTTTTATCTTCTGTTTTAACGCCATAAAAAATGGGCCAAAAAGCATTTACTTCATTATTATTCTGCAATAAAGAAATAACAGTAATCACCTGACATTTAAATAATGGCACGTAAAAACAATCATTATAGAAGACAATTAAAATCAGTGTATATAATGTTTTAATTAAAACTCCTAATCGTAAAAGAATTGAATATGACAAGCCCTCATTGCCACTTGCTATAGAAATACAATATCACGCAATTGTTTTGACTGAACTAAAATTATAAGCAGAATACTAAAACTATCCTCATACATTAAGATAAAAAAAGTACTTCATAAGATTTTATGAAGTACAGTTTCAATTATTATTTATTAAGTTATTAAGAATTTTCTTAATATAAATTTTAATTAGTTTGGATTTTGAACAATATTAGGGTTTGTATCAATCTCTGCTTGAGGTATCTGCCATACAAATTTAGATGAATTTGCAGGAATATTAAGCTGTCCAAATGTTGGATGATTAGTTCCTGGATAATTTCTCTCCAGCGCCTGACCTAATCTCTTCATATCAAACCAAGCAATACCTTCTCCCCATAATTCGATTCTTTTCTGAGTATTGATTTCGTCAAGTAGAGCCGCTCCTGTATTTGTAGATGTTGTATATGCTACATCTCTTGCTTTCTGAATTTCAGCCAAGACCACTTTTGCTTGTGCTTCATTTCCTGATCTTGCTAAAGCCTCTGCCTCAATATAGTACATCTCTGATGCTCTTAAATAAATGTAATCCGCATCTGATACGGTAGGATCCTTGAATTTCACATTAGCATAAGGTGGCAATTCAGGGTATGTAGGATCACCTGTTACAGGAGATACAAAAGCTTTCTTTCTATAATCTGTTGCAGAGATCTTATCATAAAGTCTTTTATCAATATTTTTATAGATACCCAGACCTCCGGCATAACCACTTGTGTTTGTATTATCGAACATCCCATGGAAACTAGCCACAAAAGATGTATTGGATGTATTAATGACAGCCCCCCACATAGCATCTGTAGTTAAAGTCAAATCATAGAATCCATTACTCCATGCATCCTCATTCCCTAAACTATATCCTTGTCTAGCAGCATTTGCCGCTTGGGCAGCTTGAGGGTATTTACCCATCTCAAGAGAAACTTGAGCTAAAAAAGCATTGGCAACGCTTTTATCAATCTTTTCTCTTGTTGGTCTAGAATACCCATCCAATAATTCTATTGACTTTAAAAGATCATTTTCAATCATATTATAAACTTCACCCACAGTAGATCTTGCTTTACCTTCAAATCCTACATATGTATAGATAGGCACACATAAATCACTTGTATGGCCAACATAAGTAGGACCATAAAACCTTGCAAGCATAAAATACGAAAGAGCTCGTAGTGCATATGCCTGCCCTAAAACATATTTATTATCCTTGGTAATACCTGCTTTATTAACTCCATTAATAATTGTATTCGTTGTTTTTATTTGAAGGTAGTATGTGTTCCAAGGAAAAAGGGATCTTCCATTCGTTTGAAGTCTTCCTTGATAATTGTACCAATTGATAAACCAACTGGATTTTGCCATGGTTACATCGTTAGACATCAAATCTGTACCTGCAAGCATACCTCTATGTCCAAAATCTTCGTGAATAGCACTATTGGTATTACCAAAAGTTCTAAATCCAGTATAAATACCATCTACTAATCCTTGTAAAGCTTGAGGTGATGTTGCCAATTGCTCTTCATTAATTGTAGATTCAGGATTTGTATCTAAATAATCATTAGAACAACTTGTAAAAAACAAAGCTGATGCTAATACTGAATATATTGTTATTTTTTTCATTTTTAATTAAAATTTAACTGTTAGCCCTAAAGAAATTGATCTTACAACTCCATAATTATTTAAAGAAAGTCCATTATTTCCTGAAGCACCAATTCTAGCCAATCTAGGATCCATTCCCTTTCTCTTACTCCACATTGCTAAGTTTGAACCATAAATACCAAATTTAAGTCCTGTAAGACCTTCTGGGAGAACATTCTTATTGAAATCATAGCTAATAGAAGCATCTTGTAAACTGATATAATCTGATTTAATTAAGAATAAATCTGAAGCAGCCATCTGGGTTGTTCTAGACAAATCTAATGCTGGTAGTGGTGCATTTGTATTCGTCGGTGTCCAGGTATTATATACATCCTTGTGATAATTCTGTCCAATATTATCTCCTCCTGAAGGCAATAATCCTTGGTATACATTATCATACATATATCCACCAAACTGATATGCAAAATTTACAGAAAGGTTAATTCCCTTATATGTTACACTTGTACCAAAACCACCATAAGCCTTAGGGTTTAAGTTTTTATCACTCATATACAATTTAGCCTTTGTATAATCATTGGTTGTTACCTTATTTCCATTAGCATCATCCATGTACCATAGAGCATCTCCGTTAGATGAATCAACACCTGCAAATTGTCTTAAATAGTAAGTGTATGCTGCAACTCCTTTTTCAAATTTAAAGACACCAGAAACAAAACTGCTTGGAAGGCTCGTAATTTCGTTTTTATAGTGAGTTAGATTAGCAAATAAATTCCATGAAAAATCAGGAGTATTAAAGATGTTGGCATCAACAGATACCTCTACCCCCCTGTTCTTCATATCACCAACATTTGCTGCGATAAATCTTGTTCCAGTTGATGGCGGCAATGGTTTATTATAAATCATATCCTCAACTCCTCTTTCAAAATATTGGGCATCAATATTAACTCTATTAAATAAACTTAATTCAAATCCAACATTCAGGTTCTTTGAAACTTCCCATTTAATATCCCTGTTACCTTCATAAACCTGAACAATTGTCATGTTACCATCAGAATCTGGAACAACCTCCCACTGGGATGCATAAGCATAATAGTTCCTAGCATAACCAAAATAAGACCTGTTACTTAGGTTTACACTTCCTGCATATAGGATATTATCATTTCCTTGCTCTCCATAACTCGCTTTAAGCTTCAAATTAGTAATAGCTTTATTACCACTTAAGAAGGCTTCGTTAGTAACAGCCCAAGCCGCTCCTAATCCGAAGAAGTTACCCCATCTGTTCTCCGGAGCAAATACTGATGATCCATCTCTTCTGAAACTTGCATTGAAGAAATATTTGTTGTCATAGCTATAGTTTAACCTAGAAAGGTAACCTTCTACTTTATAGTTATCATTATAACTATTTAATCCTGCAAATTTGGTAGCATTACTTAAGATTGGCAAGTCAGGAATCGCAATATTATTTTTGGTTCCCGCAAGCATTTTGCTCTTAAAATCAGAAGTTTCATGACCTACCATTAAACTGATAGTATGCTTATTAAAACTCTTGTTCCAGTTTAATAACTGCTGATTTGTAATTGTATAATCATTAGTAGTAGCATTGGTAATACTACCACCGTATCCTACAGCATCTCCACCAATATTATTAGAGTAGTCAATATAATGACCGCTTACTAAATCATATCCTAAATTATAAGTGAAATTAAAATCTTTTAGGAAATTCACTGAAGCATATGCTCTACCACTCAAATTATCCTCAGCATTTCTTTTAATATCTAATAAAGTTGTACCATATGGATTCAAATTACCTCCATATGGACGTCCTAAGCCCATTGGACCAGTAAGGGTACCAAAATCATACTGAAGTCGCCCTGTATTATCTAATAGGAAATTACCTGCTTTATCTCTAGCCCAAATTGGATAAATTGGGGCTATATTTCTAGCCCAGCTAAACAAGTTGCTATATTGGCTTGAACCTGCCCCTTGAATTGGAGCATTTTGTTCTGACCTAGCATAGTTTACATTAACTCCAACTTTAATGTCGGATGTTAATCTTAATTCGTTGTTTAATCTTGCTGTATATCTTTTAAATCCAGAATTGATTACATATCCTTCATCATTTAAATAACCTAATGAAAGATATACATCATTTTTTTCTGAAGAATTAGCTATGTTAAGATTATATTCCTGACGCGTTCTATCCTTAAATAGGTTTTTAGCCCAATCGTCATGATACAATAATTTAGCATTAGGATTCAGTCTTCCTGTAGCTGGATCTATTAATTGATTATCTGCAACGTTATAGTTATTATAAACCAACCAATCAGGAATCATTGTGTTAGCCGCCTCTACAGCAGCAGCCCCAATGGTTTTCCCATTATAAACACCATCCGTAACTAATCTATTGTAGAACATTTCATAATATGCTCCCGGATCGGTAATCAAATCATATTCCTTAACAGCTCTAGAGTTTACACCATATTTTGTATCAAAATTAACTGTAAACTTTCCTTTTTTGGCTTTTTTAGTCGTAATAATAACAACACCATTTGCACCTCTACTACCATATAATGCATTAGCTGAAGCATCTTTCAAAAAGGAGATAGATTCAATATCTTGATTTGAAATGGAATTAATATTTCCATTGAACGGAACACCATCTACAACATAAAGTGGGTTATTGGAAGAAGATAGCGATCCAATACCTCTAAATCTTACCTGTGGAGGATCTCCAGGTTGTCCGGAATTAGCAGAAATTTGTACACCTCCTACTTTTCCTGTTAATGACTGCATAGCATTTGATGACTGTGCATCTTGTAATTGCTTTGCATTAACTGTAGTAATAGATCCGGTAATACTCTGCCTTTTCTGAGTCCCGTAAGCCACTACTACTACTTCATCAATCTCCTTTGTTTTTTCAGGAATTGTATCATTAGTTTTTTTTTGTGCCAGCAACGTTTGTCCACCGATAAAGAACAAAACCCCTGCTGATAGTACACGTAGTTTAACATTCATATTAACAAATTTTAATATATTTAGAGGCAAATATGTTAATAAATATTAACACTGGCAAATTTCAAATGCATAAGCAGAGCGCTTTCATTCGTAATACAATAAAAACACTCATTTAAAACAAAGGGATTCATAATATTTACCGGCATTTATTATTGAAAATAAAAAACATCCCTTTTA
>NZ_MAYF01000258.1 GCF_001684955.1 Chryseobacterium contaminans
ACTAGTATGGCCCGGGGGATCCTTAAGTCGTGTCCTTCTCCTACGATCTTGTGAACGATGGATATTTTCTTTCTAAACTTTAAACAAACAGTGGAGAGATGTTGTTGTGTGTGGAACGACGCTTAGCCTACCGAGGAAGATCCAGACTACAATAGAATATGTGGCCAAAACTCTCCGCAACTTCAGCAGCAAAAAGGATATTATTGACATAACCTCCTCACAAAAAGTACACAAATGGCTAAATAACAGAGCCCCTCTTTTTACTAGGGAAATGGTGGATGTGGACTTTAGAATTTAAGATAATAAAGCTCTTGATCCCAATGTTATTTCCATGTGAGGGACATTAAATTGAGTAACCTTTGCCACATACCCTCTCCCAGAGTCCATTCTCTAAAACTTGAAGCTCCGCCCCTTTTTACGCACATTAGGCTTCCAATTACGGTCAATGGTCTTGAAG
>NZ_MAYF01000259.1 GCF_001684955.1 Chryseobacterium contaminans
TGTACCCTACGATGAAGAGTCCAAGCAGCAGGGATTCACATGCTCGCTCTTCGCGCTCAAAGGCAAGGACGTATCTGACGCGCTCGAGGTACCCGAGAACGGTCATTGCGACAGCCATTGGAGCCCCGGTGTTGCAGAACAAGTGATGTGCGAAGGAGCGAGCGTGCGCTCCAGCTGCAAGTGGCCAAGCGCAACGTTTAGTACCCGACTTCCGACCAAATGCAAAGAAGACGGCATTCTCCACGGCATCCTGTACAAAATCTTCGAGCGCATAAGAACCGGTACAAGTGTCTCGACGGAAGTTACGCACTGACGACTCCCACAGACATCGGCCTCTCTACGAGGACAGTGAACTTGTCTGAATACGCTACGCTTTGAACCAGTGCGCCCTCATCGAAGTAAGGTCCATGCTGTATAAAGCCGTGGTCAGACGATCGGTAGCGAACCGGGGAGGTAT
>NZ_MAYF01000260.1 GCF_001684955.1 Chryseobacterium contaminans
AAGATAATATGTGAAGCAGATGGATCGGCAGCGAAGGAAGCCAGCAATGCAGCGCCGCTAACGTTGTAGATGAAGGAAGGAAGAAAGAAAGCCAGTCGCTGGCGCGCCGAGACCTACTAGTACCGTGAGTCCGCATTGCGCAGAGCCGCCACACAACTGCGTCTCCGCGGCCATAGGACTCAACTGAATCCATTGAACAACGTACGATAGCAGAACGCTCTGCAGCCGTCCAGGTCGCTCAAATTCACTGTTGAGATAACCGCCTTGGATTCATGTCTTTTTGTGTCTGTCAAGTACGTATGGGCTAGTATGCCGCCTTTCATCGACTTTGAATGGTCTCAGCTGGTCTTGCCGCTTGCGGCCCTATGGTACTTATTAGAGTGAGGTAGGATGAATGCTTCGGCCCAGCAGCCAAATGACGGAGATGATGGATCGGCGCGATTGCCGTCGGACCTT
>NZ_MAYF01000261.1 GCF_001684955.1 Chryseobacterium contaminans
GTGCCCTTGCTTGGCTGACGACTTGATACTGCGCAGTCTCAATCTCAACCCTGAATATTTTATGTTTACATGGTTCATCCCGTGCACTATGAAAATAATACACATCAGGTTTGACGATACACAAGCGTGCCGTGGTGATACAAAACAAGTAAGGAAGAGAAAGTGGGGTATAGTCTGTCATGATATAATGTTGGTCAATGGACGGATCATTGCATAGGTCGTTGACATCCCGATGGCAGCAGCGATACTCTCTACAGCACCCCGCCATAGGCTTCATCGTTCTTCTCCCTTTCTACGCTGACTTTGCTCGGCGGCGTGTAGTCCTCCTGCTTGGGCGTTGCAAATGGATTCTCGTCATGCGGATTCGGCAGCGCTCTGCCATCGCTATCGCTTCTCGTGCGGTTCGCAACTGACCGGTTCCTCGCGAGTCCTCCCGGTGCTCCTCCAATACCCAG
>NZ_MAYF01000262.1 GCF_001684955.1 Chryseobacterium contaminans
GTATACACCGACCAGCACACTCTTCATCAGCGCGCGACATCAATTGTAATTACAAAGGCAAGGTTACTCGAGATAATACTACGGTCCCTGCTGGGTTCGCTATAGGGTTATGCCTGACGCGCCACCGGAGGGGTGACGAGAGACGTTGATACTACGTGTGCCGTGAATGATAGATAAACTCAGTGGCCCACCAGCGGATGACGATCCTGCTTCACAGCGGCCTACGTATTCTAGCGATAGGCTTAAATAGACGCGGTCAGACTAATCAGCTACGGTAGCGAGTATTGTTAGCTCAAAGACGACGGTGGCGGAGCTCATGGCCGAGGATGCCTACGTGATCTTTGAAACTGTCTTCGCGACGGACGAGCGCGGGGGCATGGACGAGACGTATAAATGAGGTGCGAGAGGTTTCACGCTTCACATAGGTCCCGTAGAATACTTCCAACTTGATGGTT
>NZ_MAYF01000263.1 GCF_001684955.1 Chryseobacterium contaminans
GAAAGGAAAATTCAAAAAAGAATTCAGTTCAAGATGCTGCAGAAAGGATAATATCTGCGAAGCATAAAAAGTAAAATACTAAATTGAAATTGTTTAATTCCGGCTCGGGGAAGCTTCGCTTCCCGAGCCGGAATTTTTTTATATTCCAATAAAGAAGGCAAGCTTTGGATTCATAAAAAAATATAATTTTAAATACTAAATTTGTTTTCTCTTTAAAATATGCACTATAATGACTTCAAAGAATATTTTTATTATCCTGCTTGCCATGTTTTCTATCATTGTGTATGGACAGAAACCTGGAGTAAAGCAGAAAAAATATATATTTTTCCTGCATAATAAATTTATGGAAGAGCACAGGCTTGATGAAGCGCATCCCAAATATGGTATTGTAGAGTATGAAAAAGTACTTCATCAGTTGAAGGACAGCAGTAATATTGTTCTTTTTGAAAAGAGGA
>NZ_MAYF01000264.1 GCF_001684955.1 Chryseobacterium contaminans
CAATTCCCCTACCCATCTCAACCTTGTGATCTCATTGAGTAGCTCTAGCTCTCTAAATTCTTGCTTTAGAAATCCTGAACCTAATCCCCCAGTGATTGTACCATGACGACACATTCTGAAGATGACTGTTCCCTTTAAAGTAGATGCCCTAGATAGACATGTGTATATAGACTGGTGTGTATCACAATGTTCTAAGTCAACAAGATTAATAGGTCGAGTTCGACCTTGAGCAGCAAAGTCAGTCATAGCAAAGTTGGGCAGCAATGGAATCTGATCACGATTAACTCCCAACATTGTACAATCAGGGAACTCAATAAAAATACTTTGCTTTGGCCTACAAATTGGTACCACATTTAATGGCAAGCCATCCAGCTGGACAGGAGAGGGTGGGTTTTTCAATTCTACAAAGACAACATCGAGGACTTTGCGACCATCTGCAAGAGTCGATGATTT
>NZ_MAYF01000265.1 GCF_001684955.1 Chryseobacterium contaminans
GTACCCAGTGCCTCTCAGTCAGGTCCTCCCGACGCACGAACGGCATCCCTATCCCCGCGCCCTGCTCGTCACTACCATTTCTGGTTTTCAGCTGCCGCGTATTCAGTGCTTCCAGAGGCCCGCTCCTCTCGCATGCGCTTTGCGGTCACGTTAAGCTTTCAACGCATACATGGAGGCTTCAAGGTACATCCCCGCCCTATGACTGCGCTCTGCCTGTAACCAGGCAGATAGGCTCGCTGTCGATGCGCCCTTTTCGGATGTGTGGGGCGGGGCGGGCCTGGTTGACAACCTTTTGTGGAGGAGATCCAGCGGGCAGATACCGGCTATCATAAAATATATTCGGCGTCTATACTCGTCAACGATCTTCAACTCGAAGCAGGCGCATATGTCGGTCAAGTAAGCATGCTCATCGCCATCACGTCGTGCTCATAAATGCTCACAACAACATCCAC
>NZ_MAYF01000266.1 GCF_001684955.1 Chryseobacterium contaminans
CGCTCACGAGGTGTACGCTTCGCTCGAGAGACCACCTCAGATGGTCACGTACGGAGAGCTTAACGAGCAGACGAACGTGCTAGCAAGGTGGCTTGTTGCGAGCGGAGTCCAGGTCGAAGACAAAGTCTGCTTGTGTAGCGTGCGCAACGCGCACTTCTACGTTGCGATGGCGGCTATCTTAAAAGCTGGAGCCTGCTACGTCTCGGCAAGTGCTTTGAACTCGTTACTGTCCAATGTCGTGTTGATCTTGTTCTAGATTGATATTGAGCTACCTGAAGAGCGCAAGAGGTTCATCGAACAAGATAGTGACGCGAAGTTCGTGTTCGTCACGGACCCGGATGCTGGGAAGGTGTTTTCGCGCCCGGCTTTGGTCACGGATGAGCTCCTTGGTCAAGCTCGCAAGGAATACGGCAACGAGAACATTTGTCTTGCGACGCTCGATAACCTAGCTT
>NZ_MAYF01000267.1 GCF_001684955.1 Chryseobacterium contaminans
TTACAAGATCGCTCGGTGATCTGGCTCGGTCCTGAGAACCATCCTCAATCATGCGGTGAGTTCACTCACTTTGCTCATCTACAATCACGGATAGCGGCTCACTGCATGTTAGGCTTGGTCTTTGAGCGCCCGCACGGTGCATTTGCACAAGTCATGTCCGCGTCCTCCCTGCTTCGCGACAACGCAGTTAGAGTACACCGCGACATCCGTCCTGAGGTGATTGCAGAGTTCTGCTACTACAGGTTCGCGTGTTGGAACTCACCTTGTGTCAGAACATAACTATCCGAATGACAAGCCCTCTTCAAGTCGTCATCGGTGGCTTTGGATCGTCTGAGCCTCAGGTAAGTCGTAGGCATCTGCGATTCTACTGATGCGCTGACATTCCACGCTTAGACTGGTAGCTCTCATGCGGTCTGGTACATGAAGCCTGAGGCGAGCCCCGGTGAGTC
>NZ_MAYF01000268.1 GCF_001684955.1 Chryseobacterium contaminans
AGAACCGCCTATTTTTCAATGGAATTTGCCCTTGAACAGGTCTTAAAAATATATTCCGGAGGACTGGGTTTTTTAGCAGGATCTCATATGAGAAGTGCTTATAACCTAAAGCAGGACCTCATTGGAATTGGTATTCTTTGGAAATTCGGATATTATGATCAGGCAAGAAACCACGACCAGACTCTTCAACCTGTATGGACCCGAAAAATGTATAGTTTTCTTGAGGATACAGGAATAAAATTTCAAATTGAGATTCACAGCGCTCCTGTTTGGGTAAAGGTATGGTATCTTGATCCTGAAATTTTCAATACAGCACCTATGTTTTTCCTGTCTACAGATGTTCCTGAGAACGATCATGTTTCAAAAACCATCTGTCATAAGCTGTATGATGCTAACGAGTCTACTAAACTGGCTCAATATATCTTACTGGGAAAAGGTGGCGCTAAATTACTGGATGAAATGAACATTGAAAGGGATATTTATCATCTGAATGAAGCTCACGGACTTCCGGCAGCATTTTATTTATTACGAAAATACAATGGTGATCTTAATAAAGTTAAAGAAAAACTGGTTTTCACCACTCATACTCCTGAAGAAGCAGGAAATGAAAAGCATAGTTTCAGATTATGTTATGATATGACGTATTTCTCCGGCTATAGCATGGAAGAAATAAAAGCTATTGAAGGAACAGATGATGACCGTTTCAACCATTCTCTCTGCGCTCTTAAAATGGCAAGAATTGCCAATGGTGTCTCTCAGCTTCATGGAGTTGTTTCCCGTACGATGTGGAATAAATATCCTGGAATATGCGAAATTACATCCATTACCAATGCTCAGGAATTCAAATATTGGGCAGATAAACCACTTTACAATGCTAAAGATGAAAATGATGATACCGTTTTCGATTACCGTAAAAAGCATTTAAAGAAAAAACTGTTCAGTATTGTGGCAGACCAAACAGGAAACCTTTTTAATCCTAATGTTTTCACCATCGTCTGGGCCAGAAGATTTGCAGGATATAAGCGTGCTGATCTTCTTTTACACGATAAAGACAGGTTCTACAGACTTCTCAACAATCCGAAATACCCTGTACAGATCATCTGGGCAGGTAAACCTTACCCAATGGATTATTCAGCAATTTCTACTTTCAATACGCTGGTAGAAGAAAGCAGGAATCACAAAAATATGGCTGTTCTTACGGGATATGAACTTTCTTTAAGTAAATTATTAAAACAAGGTTCAGATCTTTGGTTAAATAACCCGAGAGTTCCAAGGGAAGCATCCGGAACTTCAGGAATGACTGCTGCTATGAACGGGTCTGTCAACCTATCCACAGATGATGGCTGGATCCCGGAATTTGCTAAGCATGGAGAGAATTCTTTCGTAGTTCCAAAGGCAGATTACCTGAATATGAGCATCTACGAACAAGATAATTATGATTTAAATAAATTATACGAAATCCTTGAAAACGAAATTCTTCCTATGTACTATGATCATCCGGAGCAATGGAGAAAAATTCAGCACAATGCCATGAATGACGTAAAAGATCAGTTCAATAGTGATAGAATGGCAGATGAATATTACAGAGTCCTTTATAATCAAACAAATAATTAATCTGTTATTTGCTTTACCTAATAAAAATGCCCGGAAAATTTCCGGGCATTTTGTATTTAAGATGATTTACTTTTCTTTTTGGGCGGCACTTTCAGGCCTTTTTCTCTCGCTTCAGAAATACCAATGGCTACAGCCTGTTTTCTGCTTGTCACTTTTTTTCCGGAAGAAGACTTCAGTTTTCCTTCCTTGAATTCGTGCATTACTTTTCCTACTTTGTCCTGAGCTTTGTCTGAATATTTAGTCTTGCTCATGATAAAATTTTTTAAGATTTTGGCAGGGATACCCCTAGTTCATAAACTCTGGCATGTTTCAAATACTTTGAACGCTCTCTTGATGTTACCGACTGAAAATGATCGTTTTTGATCACAATAATCGGGTCTTCTGCATTTTCTATTTCAAAATTGGCTAGATACCTTTCATCTGGTGGAGATTGCTGCTGTTTTGCTTTAATCTTCTGCAGCTCATCGGCATATTTTCTAAACCCGGGATCAGATGAATGGATAAATTTATACTCATCGCCTGCATACACATAGTAATGAAGTTTTTTCTCTATCAAACCGGCTTCATCTGTAATTTCGGGATTATCATTTCCATCTTTAAATCCCACTTCCACTAATATTCCGCCTTTTTTGCTGGCACATTGCTGAGCATCATCAAAACTGGAAAAGCCTGTATAAACAATCCGGTCGTTCAATACATAGCGGTTTAGTTTCTGGTTGTATGCATTCGTTTCCATAATTATTCTTTTTGATTGATTGGTAATTATATACATTCAATTTTTTTGCCAAATTGCCTTTTTTTTAAAATTTCACCACCCGATGATTTTTTTACCTATCTTAGATCTTCAAACAAAAATAATATACCATGAAAAATTTAAAAAAAGTTTCAAGAGTACAACTAAAAGAAGTACAGGGAGGGGTTTTACCCGGAATGAGAAGATGTGTAGATCCACAAACCTGCCAGCTCAGAATCTGGTGGATCGGAGGATTTGAAGAGTCATCATGTACTGCTTCCTATTCTTTCTGCGCCCCACTGGATTATTACCCTCCAGGAAATGGAGATACAGGAACTATTCATGTAGCCAATTAGTATAAGAAATCAGGACACTGCGTCTTGATTTTTGTTTTTATGGTTATGTAAGTAAGATTCATTAAATTTGGACGCATTAAAATTAAAAATGAAAAAACTACTCTTAACTTTGACTATAGCAGCGGCATTCCACAATGTATCTGCACAGGAAATCACTTTAGATAAAATATATTCAGGATACTACCGTGGTAAAGGAATTGCCGGGATCACTTCCATGAAAAACGGGGAAAACTACCTTGTTATTGAGCCGTCAGGAATTGCTAAATATTCTTATAAAACTTCACAAAAAGAAGGAAATATTGTAGATGGAAGTTTTGAAAGCTACGTATTTTCTGATGATGAGTCTAAAATTCTTTTACTGAAAGAAAGCCAGCCTATTTACAGACATTCTTTCCTTGGAAAATTTGACGTAAAAGATTTAAAATCTGGAAAAGTAATCAGTTTAAATGAAGGAAAACCTGTTCAGGAACCTACTTTTTCACCCGATGCTACAAAAGTGGCTTTTATTGCTGATAACAATTTATATTATCAGGATTTAGCTTCTGGAAAAATTACTCAGATTACTACTGACGGTAAGAAAAATGCAATTCTTAACGGTTTGGCAGACTGGGTTTACGAGGAAGAGTTTGGACATGCAAAACAGTATGAGTGGACGAAGAATTCTGATGCTATTGTATTCGTAAAGTCTGATGAAAGCCAGGTTCCGGAAATTTACATCCCAATTTATGGGAAGAATCTTTATCCGGCAGAGATGCGTTATAAATACCCTAAAGCAGGAGAGAAAAACTCTGTAGTTTCTGCACAGCTTTACCGTCTTGATACAGACAAAGTAACTGCCTTAAATTTAGGTTCTTTCAAAAATTATTATATCCAGAATGTTTTCCAGACTGCTAAATCGGATGAAATGGTTCTGATTACTTCGGAGAGAATTCAGAATGCTTCAGATGTTCTAAAAGTAAATACTAAAACAGGAGCAGTACAAAAATTATTCACTGAAACCGATGATAAATGGATTGAAACGGACAGCCCTACCATTGAATTCCTTGATGATGATTCTTTCCTTTGGGCTTCTGAAAGAGATGGAAACCGTCATTTATACTGGTATGATAAGGATGGAAAACTTAAAAAACAGGTTACTAAAGGAAATTGGGAGGTAACAGATTATTATGGTTTCAATCCAAAATCTAAAGAGATCTACATCCAGACTACAGAAAAAGGAAGCATCAATAAAGTGGTTTCTAAAGTAAACATAGAAAATGGAAAATCCCAGCTGATCTCCAACGCAGAAGGAAATAATGCCGCTAATTTCAGTAAAAACTATAATTATTTCATTGAAACTTCTTCTACAGCAGCAAAACCTCATACTTATGTTTTGAAAGACGGAAACGGTAAAACAGTGAAAGAGCTTCAGAACAATAATGATCAGCTTCAGAAATTAAAAGCAGATAATTTTGTTGAAAAAGAATTCATCACCATTCCGAATGCTGTAGGCGATCAAATGAATGCATGGATTATGAAGCCTAAAAACTTTGATCCTAATAAAAAATATCCATTATTTATGTTCCAATATTCTGGGCCGGGTTCTCAGCAAGTTGCGAACTCTTGGGACAATGGAAATGCAATATGGTTCAATCACCTTGTACAAAAAGGATATATTGTGGCCTGTGTAGACGGACGTGGAACAGGCTACAAAGGAGCAAAATATAAGAAAGTTACTTATATGAACCTTGGAAAGTATGAGATTGAAGACCAGATTACCGCTGCAAAATGGTTCGGAAACCAGTCTTATATTGATAAAAGCAGAATTGGAATGTTCGGATGGAGCTTTGGAGGTTATATGACCAGCTTAGCAATGACGAAAGGGGCCGATGTTTTCAAAATGGGTATTGCTGTAGCACCGGTAACCAATTGGAGATATTATGATTCTGTTTATACGGAAAGATTCATGAGAACTCCTCAGGAAAACCCTGATGGATACGATAAAAACTCTCCTACTGAATATGCAAAATTATTGAACGGAAAGTTCCTTCTAATCCATGGAACTGCTGATGACAATGTACATTTCCAGAATTCAATGGAGCTATCAGAAGCTTTAATTCAGAATAAAAAACAGTTTGACTTCATGGCTTATCCGGATAAAAACCACGGAATTTACGGTGGCCAGACAAGACCACAGCTGTATCAGAAAATGACCGATTTTATTTTAAATAACTTATAATATTCCGAATTATACATCCCTTTCAAAATATTGAAAGGGATTTTTATATTTATTTCATTAATCATTTAGGGGTATATTATTTATTTTATCAATTGGAATTAAAAACCTATTTTTGGGGCAATTGAAATTTGAATATATGAAGACAAAACATCCTAAAGGGCTGCCTTACCTTTTCTTTACAGAAATGTGGGAGCGTTTCGGGTACTACCTGATTCTTGGAATCTTTGTTCTGTATGTCATTGAGCCTGCTGGTATGAAAGGAGGTCTTGGACTGCCGGACAAAACTGCTGATGACATTTTCGGAACTTATATCGCATTAACCTATCTTACTCCTTTTATTGGGGGATTCTTAGCGGATAGGGTTTTAGGATATATTAAATCTATTTATCTTGGAGGTATTTTGATGGCTGCAGGATATATTGGAATGGGAGTTTTCAAGGATTTACCTTTATTTTATGCTTCTCTGGCATTAATTATCATCGGAAACGGTTTCTTTAAGCCTACTATTTCTACTCTTTTAGGAAATCTTTATTCTGAAGAGCCTTATAAAGCCAACAAAGATTCCGGATACAATATTTTCTATATGGGAATCAATATCGGGGCATTTATCTGTAATATTATTGCGGCATTTATGCGTAATAAATTTGGTTGGGGTGAAGCTTTCATTACGGCCGGAGTTGGGATGCTGATTGGTATGGTTATTTTTACCATCGGAAGAAAACACTACATCCATGCCGCACAGATGAAACCTGTACAGGAAGGAGATACCAAACTTTCCGAAATCTTAATCAAAGTATTTGTTCCTGCTATTGCTGCCGGAGCTATAGGATGGTTTATTCCTAATAATATTTTTGGAAGTGACAGTACGGATGCCTTTATTTTTGCATGTGTTCCTGTTATTTACTTCTATGCTTCTCTTTACTTTAAAGCTAAGCCTGATGAAAAGGCTTCCATTGGAGCATTGCTTTCTGTATTCCTTATCAGTATGTTCTTTTGGGCTGTTTTCAAGCAAAATGGTACTGCTTTAACAAGATGGGCTAACTATTATACAGACAGAAGCGTTCCTGCCTCTTTGGAAAAGCCTTTGGAAGGAATCTACATGGTTGACGGAAAGAGCTATGAAGACAAAGAGGTTCCTGTTTATGACAACCAGTTCCGTTCTCAGAAAGATGATAACGGTGATACTAAAAAGGAAATGGGGAAAGATGTTTACTTTAAAAATATCTCTCCGGGACAGCGTGCTGCGCTTGAGAAAAACCCTGAAAATAAGGTGTACTTATATAATACTGAGTTATTCCAATCTATCAACCCATTCTGGGTAATTGCATTGACGCCGGTTGTTGTAGGATTCTGGGCTTTATTAAGAAGAAAAGGAAAAGAACCTTTAACGCCTACCAAAATTGTTTTAGGACTGTTTATTTCAGGATTATCCTGCTTGGTAATGGTTTTAGCAGTAATGGCTGGAGATAACGGTTCTGTAAAAGTTTCCCCTTTATGGCTGGTAGCGAGTTACGGAGTAATTACCATTGGAGAATTATGCCTTTCGCCAATGGGCCTTTCATTCGTTTCCAAGCTTTCTCCTGCTAGGATTACAGCTTTAATGATGGGTGGATTCTTCCTTGCCAACTCTGTAGGGAACAAACTTTCAGGAATTCTGGCAAGTACGTGGTACAACTATGAAAACAAGACGAATTATTTCCTTGTGAATTTCGCTTTGTTAATATTTGCTACCCTTTTAGGCCTTTCCATGTTAAAAAGATTAAATAAAATCATGAAGGAAAAAGGACATTAATCCTTGATCTGATAAAGAATAGCAAGCTGCGGACTCGGTCCGCAGCTTTTTTATTTAAAAATAAAATTAAAAACTTGTCAAAAACCCAAAATAAACTATATTTGTCAGTCTTAACAAAAATTAACAATAGAATGGATAATATTGAAGCAATAAGTCCGAAACCGGATGAATTGGTAGAGAATAAGAATTCCAAACATCCAAAAGGATTATGGGTTCTATTCGGAACGGAAATGTGGGAGCGTTTCAACTTTTACGGAATGAGAGCTCTTTTGACGCTCTTTATGGTAAATTCCTTATTGATAAAAGAAGCTGATGCAGCGATTATCTATGGTGGTTTTTTAGCTTTATGTTACTTAACTCCGCTTCTGGGAGGGTTTATTGCTGATAAATATATCGGAAACAGATTTGCGATTATTGTAGGAGGATCTCTTATGGCAATTGGTCAGTTTTTATTATTCATCAGTGCCTCAACTTTCTCTGCGGATCTTGGAAGTGCCAAGCTTATTATGTGGTTGGCTTTATTCGTTATCATTTTTGGTAATGGATTCTTCAAACCGAACATTTCCTCAATGGTGGGAAGCCTTTATCCAAAACAGGAAAAATCTAAACTGGACTCTGCATTCACCATTTTCTATATGGGGATCAACATCGGGGCATTCTTAGGTCAGTTTATCTGTCCTTACGTTGGAGACGTAAAAGATGCTGCAACCGGAATAAGAGATATCTTTGCTTTCAAATGGGGATTCCTGGCAGCTTCAATTGCGATGTTAATTGGAACTGTAACATTCTTTATCCTTAAAAATAAATATGTTGTAACTCCGGAAGGAAGACCTATCGGAGGATTACCAAAAAATAACAGCACTGCAGATTTCGAAGAAGGTGAATCTCAAACTGCAAAATTCTCAGGGGCATCTTTAGGTATCACTGTAGGTATCTTTGCTGTTCTGTTCTTTGTATTCAGATACCTATTGGTAGGTGAGTTTGGATTTAACTCCGTGGAAATGGGGCAACTTATCAAAGGAATTATTTATCCTTTCATCTATGCTGCAGGTATTTCCCTGGCATTCCTGATCATGACTTCTGCTGAAAATAAAGTGGAAAGACAGAGAATCTGGGTAATTTATATTGTTTCATTCTTTATTATCTTCTTCTGGGCTGCTTTTGAACAGGCAGGTTCTTCATTAACATTTATTGCAGATAACCAGACAGACAGAAACATTTTCGGATGGAATATGCCTCCTTCAATGGTTCAGATCTTTAACGGAATCTTCGTTGTTCTATTAGCTTTCCCTTTCAGTTTAATGTGGGATAAACTAAGAGCTAATGGAAAAGAGCCTGTATCTCCGCTTAAACAAGCTATTGGTCTTGCTTTAATTGCACTTTCTTATTTCATTATTGCACACAATGTAAAAGATCTAGGAAACTCAGGCTTATTAGCGATCAAGTGGTTAATGCTTCTATACTTTATCCAAACTTGTGGTGAGCTTTGTCTTTCTCCAATCGGACTATCACTAGTTGGTAAACTGGCTCCAAAGAGGTTTGCTTCATTACTATACGGTGTATTCTTTATTTCCAATGCTGCCGGATACGCTTTAGCAGGTTCATTAGGAGCTCTTATCCCGGCTACTGGTGATAAGTTTAAGAAAGCTCAGGAAATTGGAGTAAACTTACAGGATGTTTTAGACAAAAAGGTAACTTTAACAGCTGAACAGGCTGCTGCATTTGAAAAGGCTCAATTACCATTACACAACCCTACTTTCGTAGGATTTGAGATTCACAATTTGTTTGAATTCTTCATGGTATTTGTGGTACTTTGTGGTATTGCTTCTGTGATCTTAGGTTTAATTTCACCAGTATTAAAGAAAATGATGCACGGTGTAAACTAATTGCATTAACAAAATATGAATAAAACCTCTGCTAAGTCAGAGGTTTTTTTTATTTTCGTATGATGGAAATTTCCGAAGATTCTTTATTCCAATCCGTAAAGGAGATCATTAGACAATCGCGCGAAAAGGTTTTTCGAATAGCGAATTCTACACTCCTGCTTACTTACTGGCAGATTGGAAAACTTATTGTTGAAGATGAACAACAGGGAAAAGAACGTGCAGAATACGGAAAATATACTTTAAAGAACCTTTCGCAAAAGCTTACTTTAGAGTTTGGAAAGGGGTTTGATTACACCAATCTTTCCAATATGCGTAAGTTTTACATGACCTTTCCAATTGTTGACGCAGTGCGTCAACAATTGAGCTGGACGCATTACAGGCTTTTATTCAAAATAGATAATACTCAGAAAATTAATTATTATATAGATGAAACCATTCAAAATAATTGGAGTTCGAGAGATCTAAAAAGACAAATTAATTCCCTGGCTTACGAAAGAATATTAAAGCATAAAGAATCTTCCCCTGAAAGCATCCACAGTGTTTTAAAAGACCCTTATATTTTTGAATTCCTTGGAATTAAAGCTGATGAACAGTTTTCTGAAAAAGAAATTGAAACAGCCATTATAGACCATCTCCAAAAGTTTTTACTGGAATTTGGAAAAGGATTCGCTTTTGTGGCCAGACAGCAGCATATCTCTACGGATACTTCAGACTTTTATATTGACCTGGTTTTTTACAACTACATTCTGAAATGTTTTGTCATCATCGATTTAAAAACTGGTGAACTTTCACATCAGGATATCGGGCAGATCGATATGTATGTAAGAATGTATGATGATTTAAAGCGTGGCGAAGGAGATAATCCAACTATAGGTATTTTACTTTGTTCTGAAAAGGATGAAACGATTGTAAAATACTCCGTACTCAATGATAAAAATAATTTATTTGCCAGCAAATACCTGCTGTACCTCCCAAAAGAAGAAGAATTAAAACAAATCATCGACCAGGACAGAATCCGTTTTGAACTGGATCAGGATAATAAAAACCCTTAATTAAAACAATCATATATCATTATGAGCTTAACTTTAGATGAAATACAAAATTTCAAAGGAAAGTACCCTAGGCAAATCTGGAGCCTGTTTTTCTCTGAAATGTGGGAACGTTTCTGTTTCTACGGAATGCGTGGAATGCTGGTTTTCTTTATGATCTCACAGCTTAATTTCCATGAAAAAGAGGCGAACCTTCAATATGGGGCTACCCAGGCCTTTGTATATGCCTTTACCTTTGTAGGTGGGCTTTTTGCCGATAAAATCTTAGGATTCAGAAAATCCCTGTTTTGGGGTGGACTTCTGATGATTCTTGGAAGTTTAATTCTGGCAACAGACCCTCATAAATTCTTTTTCTTAGGAATTGCTTTTACAGTAGTGGGAACAGGTTTCTTCAAACCTAATATTTCATCCATGGTAGGCCAGCTTTATAAACCTAATGATTCAAGAGCGGATGCAGGTTTTTCTTTATTCTATGCCGGAATTAACCTGGGTGCCTTATTAGGGGGTTACCTTTGTATCGCTATTGGTAAAGGGGAATTTCTAGGAAATATGATTGCTGAAGAAATGAGATGGCATATTGCCTTTGGATTGGCTTCAGTAGTAATGGTTGTAAGCTTAATCAACTTTGTATTTACCCAAAGAAGATTGGGAACTATTGGTTTACAGCCGGGACATCCGTTAGCAGAAACTAAAAGTGCTCCCATTCCAAAATGGAAAGAATATGGCGTTTATGCTCTGTCATTAATTTTCATTCCAATCATTATGACAATGGTTGCGAAAACAGAGTATACAGATTATTTCATGTGGACAATAGGACCATTAACATTGATTTATTTATTCTATGAAATGTCTAAAGTGACTGCTGCAGAACGTAAAAAACTATGGGCTGCCTTAGTCTTTATCATCTTCTCTATTATTTTCTGGGGAATTTATGAGCAAAGTGGAGGTTCCTTAAGTATCTTCGCAGCGAAAAACCTGAATAAAGATCTTTTCGGACTGGATCCGAATGGAGTGAATAACTCAGGAGGAGCATTCTTCATCATTTTCCTTGCTCCGCTAGTAGGTTTGCTTTGGATATGGTTGAATAAGAGAAAAATTGAACCGAACACGATCATAAAATTCGGATTAGGATTTATTTTCTTAGGAGCAGGATATTACGTTTTATTTGCCACAAGATTATTTGCCAATCTTCAGGGAATTACTTCACTGAACTTCTTTACACTGGCATTATTAATCATTACGCTTGGGGAATTATGTCTCTCTCCTATCGGATTATCTATCATGACCAAGCTTTCCACCAAAAACCTTCAGGGAATGATGATGGGAATGTGGTTCCTTGCTTCAGCATATGGACAATATGTAGCTGGAATCATTGGAGCAAGTCTTGCAACAGCAAAAAAAGGTTCTACCAACTATGATGAACTTATCACTTATACTGATGGATATAAACAATTGGGATTGTATGCGGTAATTGCCGGAGTGGTATTAATTTTGATATCTCCGTTTGTGAAAAAATTAATGCAGGATGTAAAATAAAAAATAAGTAATTATGCTTATTTTTACGTAAATATCAAATTATGAAGAAAATTTTAAGCATAGTTCTCTTATTATTATTAAATTTTAGTTTTGCACAAACTAAATGGATGACTATTGAAGAGGCTTTAAAGGCCCAAAAAGAAAATCCTAAAAAGATTCTCATTGATTTTTATGCAGACTGGTGTGGCCCCTGTAAGATTATGGATAAAAAAACTTACGGACATCCGGTACTTTCTCAGATTTTAAATGAGAATTTTTACCCAGTAAAATTTAATGCAGAAGAAAAAAAGAGTATTGAAATTTATGAAAGAACATTTTCCAATCCTAATACAGAACAGAAAAAAGGACGAAATTCCCTACATGAGTTCACACAATATATGAATGTAGGTGCTGTTCCAAGCACTGTATTTTTGGATGAACATGGTGATCCTATCACGATTCTCCAGGGAGAATTATCTG
The DNA here is from genome assembly GCF_001684955.1 of Chryseobacterium contaminans. Taxonomy (GTDB): domain Bacteria; phylum Bacteroidota; class Bacteroidia; order Flavobacteriales; family Weeksellaceae; genus Chryseobacterium; species Chryseobacterium contaminans. The sequence continues at coordinate 11,644 of NZ_MAYF01000268.1, forward strand.
CTAAAGAACTGGAACCTTACCTGGAGCTGATCTCAAAGGATCTCTATAAAAAGATCCGTACGAGAGAACAGTGGGAAGATTATCAGAAAAAGTTCAAATCTAAAATCAAAGAGTAATTACATTTTCAGGCTTAAATTACTTTATATAAACTAAGACTTTCAATTTTTTTTGGAAGTCTTTTTTATTTTACCGAAATTCGAACCTTTGTTTTTCATACCATATTCGGTTCCCGAATCTCAGATAAAAAATGACTTTAGAAACTTCCATAGAATATGTAAAAGGAATAGGTCCGGAAAGAGCCAAACTCATCAAAAATGTGTTGGGGTTATCCACTGTAGAAGATATGCTGAACTTCTACCCTATCCGTTATCTGGATAAAAGTAAAATCTACAAAATTTCTCAGCTTCATGAGGAAACCAGCCAGGAGATCCAGTTCAAAGGGAGAATTACCCAGGTTCAGGAAATTCAGACCGGAAAAACCAAGAGATTAACGGCTAAATTCAATGATGATACGGGAAGCATGGACCTTGTATGGTTTCAGTATTCAAAATGGCTGAAAGAACAGCTTCCTATTAATCGGGACGTTTATATTTTCGGGAAAATCAATGTCTTCAACCGCCAGTTTTCCATGCCGCATCCTGAAATTGAGGCGGAAGAAAAGAAAGAAGGTGAAACCCGTTTAAAACCTATTTATCCAAGCTCTGAAAAGCTGACAAAAAGAGGTCTCAATCAAAGATTTTTTCAGAATGCTTTAAGAAATATCTGCAGGGAAATCCCGAATCTTATTGAGGAGAATTTCCCGGAATATCTGATGAAAACCTTCAAATTCATGTCACGGCAGCATGCTTTTCTGAATGTACATTTCCCTAAGGATCAGGAACATTTTGATAAGGCAGATTTCAGGCTGAAATTTGAAGAATCTTTCTTTTTTCAGTTAGGATATGGCTTGAAAAAACTTCATCATAAAACACAGTCTTATGGTAATCCGTTTCCTATTATAGGGGATCATTTCAATGATTTTTATGAAAATCATCTTCCGTTTGAACTTACCGGTGCTCAAAAAAGGGTTTTAAAGGAAATCCGGATGGACATGAAAAGGCCAATTCAGATGAACAGGCTTTTGCAAGGTGATGTAGGCTCCGGAAAGACAATGGTCGCTTTATTAACCATGCTGATCGCCATGGATAATGGTTTTCAGAGCTGTATGATGGCGCCTACTGAAATTCTTGCCCAGCAGCATTATAATGGGATAAAAGATTTACTGGAAAAAACAGGAATCAATGTCCGGTTGCTGACTGGCTCTACCAAAGCAAAGGAAAGAAGAATTATTCACGAAGAGCTGGAAAATGGTACTCTTTCTATTCTTGTAGGGACTCATGCCGTTCTGGAAGATAAGGTTAAATTCAAAAATCTTGGTTTGGCTATTATTGATGAACAACATAGATTCGGAGTAGCACAAAGGGCAAAACTTTGGGCTAAAAATAAGATCCCGCCTCATATTCTGGTAATGACCGCAACGCCTATTCCAAGGACATTAGCGATGAGCTTCTATTCTGATCTGGATGTTTCTGTGATTGATGAAATGCCGGTGGGAAGAAAACCTATCATCACCGCTCACAGAAGGGAAAAAGATAGATTGTATGTCTATAATTTCTGTAAGGATGAGATCAAAAAAGGGAGACAGGTTTATTTTGTTTATCCTCTGATTGAAGAGTCTGAAACATTAGATTATAAAAACCTGATGGAAGGCTTAGAACATGTCATGGATTTCTTCTCTGATTATAATGTCACCATGCTTCATGGAAAGATGAAACCAGATGAAAAGGATGCTGCCATGGCTTATTTTGCCTCAGGAAAGGCTGAAATTATGGTGGCTACTACTGTTATTGAAGTTGGAGTAAATGTCCCGAATGCTTCGGTAATGGTTATTGAAAGCTCTGAACGGTTTGGTCTTTCACAGCTTCATCAGCTCAGAGGACGTGTAGGAAGAGGTGCAGAGCAGAGTTATTGTATTCTGATGACTTCTGATAAATTATCGAAGGAAAGCAGAACCCGTATTAAAACGATGACTGAAACCAATGATGGCTTTAAAATTTCCGAGGTTGATATGCAACTTCGCGGTCCGGGTGATATTTTAGGCACCCAACAAAGCGGTGTGGTAGATTTTAAAAGGCTGGACCTTGTAAATGATTCAGCTATCATCAAGACTACTAAAAACACTGTTGAAAGAATCCTTGAAGCCGATCCTATGCTGGCAAGACAAGATAATCTAATTATAAAAAATTACTATATAAAATACTATAAGGGGAAAAATAAATGGAGTAAAATTTCATAAAAAAACCGCAGAAAAAAATTTCCTGCGGTCCCCTTATAAAACTGTTATTTAGAAGAAATTACTTTTGGTCTGTTAAAAAAATTTATTTTAATAGCTTATACTTAATATTTTGTGATGTGGTGTGAAAATATCTATATATTATTTGAAGATAAGTCGTCACTATTAAAATAAATTATAAAAAAACAAAATGAATTATTTTTCCAACTTGCTTATTATAAAAACTAACTGTGTTTAGTGGAGATGAGGGAATGAAACGAATAAAAATATCTCCAACTATTTCGAGTTTTCATGATTGTACCGTTTTGTTTAAAGATCTTCTATGCTTTAAAATTGGAAATGAATATAACCCATTTTGTTTACATCGTGATTTATATTTTAATGCAGAAACAATTGCTTTCCATTCATCTGTATCTTCATGTATATAATTTAATTTGTGTCACTGAGGTTACATTACAAATGTCCGAATATTAATGGTCTCTTTTTTTATATTATTTCAACTATTAGTTATAAAATTATCACTTTAATGTGAATACTATACACTAAATAACATTTCTTAATTTAGAGTTTTAATTTACAAACCACCTATTAATCAAACTTTTAGAATAAAATTATCTTTATTCAATCCAGAAGTATAATACTGCCAATTTATTGTAATAATCTCTGTAAGCATCTTTTTTAAAGCACCGAAATCAGTAGGTTTTCTCATAAAAATATTATTCCCTTTTACAAAGGTTTCCTCAATTTCATTCTCGGATATTTCTTCATCATAAACAGCTGTCACCAGGTTACTGAATTTTGAATTGGCTTTTATCTCATCAATACATTCCATAGCCTCTTTACCAGGAATAGTGTATTTAATAAAAACAATTTCCGGAACTACAGCATCATTATTATTAAGATATTCCATCATGTCTTTTCCATTGCTGAAACATTGAACTTTTATAGAGATCTTCAGCTCTTTGAATATATTTTTAAAAAAAATTAAGGTGTTTTCATCGTTATCTGCTATAATTACGTTCAGAAATTCTTTATTCATACTGCACTTTAGGATTTATGACCATGCTTTGGACTCTTCTTCTTTTTCCTATGATCTTTTGAAACTGAGAGGGGGTAATTCCTGTCGTATTTTTAAACTGAGTACTCAAATGTGCCACGCTTGAATAATTCAGCTTATGGGCAATTTCGGTAAGACTTTGCTTATTTCTTATAATCAGAGCTTTTGCGTGCTCTATTTTCTGGAGAATTATAAAGTTCTCTATGGAAGTATATGCAACCTCTGAAAACAGATTGGAAAGATATCCATAGCTGTGATTCAGTTTTTCAGAAATATAAATGGATGCTTTTACGGGAATAATCTCTTCAGAAAAAACAAGTTCCACGATAGCGTCTTTTATCTTCTGTACCAAAGCCGTTTTCTGGCTTTCTATGATCTCAATACCATAATCTCCAAGATTCTTCTTGAAAAGATTATGCTGCTCCTGAGTAAAAGGTTCATAGAACTCCACCTCACCGAAGTTCAGCAACCGGTATTTTAACCCGTGCTCTTTTAGTTTCTCGTCCAATACCTTTTTACAAAGGGCATTGAAATCAAATTTAACGTACATTTTCATCCTGGTATAAGTAAGCCTATTTTTTTAGTAAATATAATAATTTATTTCAAGTAAATGTGAAATAGGAAATATTTTTTTAACATAATATATATACGCAAAAACTCCTGTATCCGAAAATACAGGAATTTAAACACTAAGGATGAAAAAAATATACTGATAAAAAGCTATGTCAGCTCAAAACCAAGCATATGAATGTATTGTTATAAGTGATTTGGTTCTGTAACAAAGATGATTTAAAAAAAGAAATCACCTGTTATAGAATTACGGGATAAAGTTACAAAATTTTAAGTCAATTATCCGTGAATTAGAAATTCCATTAAAAAATCATCCATTACAAAGCCATTTCCAATATCAAAAACACCCTCGTCATACACCTTATAGCCCTGAGATTCATAGAAACTTCTGGCTGTATTATATTTATTCACATTAAGGATAATTCTATTATTTCCGTGTTCAGAAACTTTTTTATTTAAAAACTGAAGTGCCCCTTTTCCAAACCCTTTTCCTTTGCTTTCCGGAACAAGATAAATGCGGTGAAGCTTTGTAGTTTGATCTTCATAATTGTGCTCATATCCGATAAAACCTTCATAAGAATTACTGTTTTCATCTTCAATCAGATAATAATGATAATTAGGATTTTGGAGATGGGTTTCAATTTCCTTCTGGGAATACATTTCAGAAAGCATATACTCCATTTGTTCTTTCGAAAGGATATCTGCATAGGCATTTTCCCATGATCTTCTTGCCAGCTCCTGAATAAGGGGAATGTCCTTCCCTGTTGCTTGTATTAATTTCATATTTTATGGATTATGATTAAAAAAAGTGAAAAGCCGGAACTTTTCACTTTATTGTATTGTATGATGTTGAATGGATAAGTTATTAAATCTTAGCCATTTCAGCTTTAATTTTAGCATAAAGTCCTTCTGATGCCTGAACCAAAGGAAGTCTCAGATAATTCTTAATAATTCCTTTTTCCGCTAATACTACTTTAATACCACATGGGTTGCCTTCTGCAAAAATAAGACGGGTAATATCAACCAGTTTGTTGTGGATCTCATAAGCTTCTTTTACCTTACCTTCAAAAGCCAATTGCACCATTGTAGAGAATTCTTTAGGATACCCCTGCCCGATTACAGAAATTACTCCATCACCACCAGCTAAAGTTACAGGAAGAGTGAATTCATCATCTCCTGAAACCAGGGAGAATCCTTCCGGTTTCTTTCTCAGGATATCAAAATACTGCAAAATATTAGGTGCTGCTTCTTTGATCAGGAATAAATTCGGGAATTCTTTTGCAAGACGGATAGTAGTATCTGCTTCCATATTCTGCCCGGTTCTTGAAGGAACATTGTACATGATAATATTTTTACCAGTAGCTGCTAAAGCTTTATAATGCTGGTAAAGACCTTCCTGGTTAGGTTTATTGTAATATGGAGATACAGAAAGTAATGCTTCAAAGGCAGAAAGATCTGCTTCTTCAATCTGTTTCTTGACTTCAAGAGTATTGTTACCGCCTATTCCTAAAACCAAAGGAAGACGTTTATTATTCACCTTAATGATATGCTCAATTACCTGTTTCTTCTCTTCATCAGAAAGCGTTGCAGCCTCAGCTGTAGTTCCCAATACTACCAAATAATTGGTTCCGTTTTCAATATTATATTCCACAAGTTTTGTTAAACTGTCGAAATCAACGGATAAATCTTCATTAAAGGGTGTTACCAATGCAACACCTACTCCTTTTAAAATGCTCATCTGTTCGAATTATTTTTGCCAAATTTAATCATTTACAATAAGAATTTGTAATAAATAATAATGTTTTATTATACATATAGTTATATTTGCATATACTAAAAGATTTTGTGAAATCGTTATGACCGAAATTGTTTACAAAAACACTTAAATAACCGGCGATTGCATATAACTTTTATAAAAAATAATTTACAGCATATGAAAAATAAATTCTTGTTACTAGGAATTGCTCTGGCTTCTCTTACAGCATGCAAAACGGCTTCTGCGCCGCAGTTTGTGAATGTAAAGCCCCAGAAAAACATTTCTATTAATAATGAGCTAAAAAATGATGAGGAGTTTGTAAAATTTATTGAACCTTATAAACAGAAACTGGATGCAGAGATGAACCAAAAAATCTCTCACACCAATACAGATCTTACCAAACAGGGAGATAACAGTAACCTGGGAAATCTTTTAGCTGATTATACTCTTGAAGGTGGTGATGAATGGACGAAAGTTCATCTTAAGCAAAATGTAGATGCAGCATTAATCAATATTGGTGGAATTCGTACTACAATCGGAAAAGGAGACATTACCCTGAAAAACCTTTTTGAGGTAATGCCTTTTGAAAATGAACTCATCATTGTAAAAATGAAAGGAACGGATTTACCGGGACTTTTTGAATATTATGCCAAAACACAGGTTAACAATCCTGTCTCTCATTTATATATTGAAACAAAAAACGGACAGTTAATAAAATCATTAATTAACGGAAAGGAAGTAGATCCTAACAAAGACTACTATATTGCAACCTCAGACTATCTGGCTTTAGGTGGTGATAATATGAAATTCTTTTCAAAAGGGGAAGCAATTCCTACAGGAGTTAAACTTAGAGATTTATACATTGATTACTTCAAGAAAAATCCTGAAATTGTCTCTCCTACAGATGTTCGTTTAAATTTTATTGGTAAAAAGTAATGGATAGAAAAAGTTTTTTAAAGGCAATAGGCGGTGGATCTTTAGCAATGGCTTTAGCTCCCAATATGATGATGGCGGAAGAATTAAAAATTCCAAATCTTAAATCTGTAAATAAACTAACCATTCTTCATACTAATGACCAGCATAGCAGAATAGAACCTTTCGATGCAAGCTATACAAAGAATCCCAATCAGGGAGGGTTTGCAAGAAGAGCCAGCTTAATTCAGCAAATCAGAAATCAGGAGAGCAATGTGCTTCTTCTTGATTCCGGAGATATTTTTCAGGGAACTCCTTATTTTAATTTTTTTGGTGGCGAACTGGAATTCAAATTAATGTCCATGATGAAGTATGATGCTTCAACCATGGGAAATCATGATTTTGATAACGGGCTTGAAGGATTCTTAAAAGTTCTTCCGAATGCCAAATTCCCTTTTATCTGTTCCAATTATGATTTTAAAAATACGATTCTGGATGGACAGACATCTCCTTATAAGATCTTCAACAAAAACGGAATCAAAGTTGGAATCTTTGGAGTGGGAATTCAATTGGATGGTCTTGTAGGTAAGAAACAGTATGCAGAAACTGTATATTCTAATCCAATAGATGTAGCACAGCATTATTCAGAATTTTTAAAAAAAGACCAGAAATGTGATCTTGTCATTTGTCTTTCACACATAGGATACGATTACAAGGATGAGCCGAATAAAATAAGTGATAAAATTTTAGCCGCTAATACGGAAAATATTGATATTATTCTGGGCGGACATACTCATACATTTTTACCGGAACCTCAGACATTCACTAACAGACAGGGCAAAAATGTTCTTGTTAACCAGGTGGGCTGGGCAGGACTCCTTCTGGGTAGAATAGATTTTTATTTTGATTCAAACAAAAACGTACAGCATATTTCCTGGAATAACCAGGCAATAGACAGCAGCATAATAGCATAACATGAAAAAACTCTCTCTAATTTCTCTTGGTATTTTAGCCTCCCTGCAGTTTACAAAAGCTCAGGTCATTTCATCAAAAAAATGGGCAGATCTCTTTTCCTATAATAATGTCTTAGCGATGAAGGAAGACAATGGAAAAATAATAGCTGCCACAGAAAACGGAATATTCTATTATACAATAGCAACAGGAGAAATTACGAAACTGTCTAAAGCCAATGGTCTTCATAATATAGGTATAACAGCTTTCGATTATGATCCTAAAAGCAAAACAGGAGTTATTGGTTATGAAAATGGAGCCATAGATGTGGTTACTCCCAACGAAATTAAATATATCGTTGATATTCCTATTGCAACTGGTTACAACGGAAATAAAAAAATCAATCATATCTCAATCACAGGAGACAGAGCTACAATTTCAGTAGGTTACGGAGTATCTATTTTTAATATAAAAAAGAAAGAGTTTGCTGACTCTGTTTTTTTCCTCAACGGTGGAACATTTGAAGCAAGTAATGAAGCTACCATATTTGGAAATAAGGTATATTCTGTAACCAATTCAGGATTGAAAAGCCATGAAATAAATAACACATTCCCTGCATATTCCACATGGGTTACTGAGGTTCCCGGAAGCTTTAAACATATTGATTCCGAAACAGAACTGGCATTTTCTTCTGCTACGGCGGCATTCATTTACAATAATGGAGCTCCTGTTCAGTTGCCTATTAACCTTGTAAATATTCAGGATGTTGTTGTAACTGAAAGTAATGTTGTAGTTACAGACAGCAGGGTGTATACTTTTGGACTCAACGGGACCAATTCGAATGCTACAGATTTCGGAGAACAGTGTAATACCGCTACTATGGCTGGCGGTAAGTTATTTGCAGGAACTGTATTATCAGGAATAAAGGATGAAAGTAATCATACTTATAAACCATCCGGACCAGAATTTAATTTTGCCTATAAAATAAGTATACACGATAATAATCAGTTATTGGTTTCTACCGGGGCAAGAGTCGGAAGGTACAATACACCAATAATCAATCCTAAAAGACCTGGTTTTTACTATTTTAACGGTACAGAATGGATTTATCCTTCTTACTTTAAAACTTTTACAGGAACTCTTAACATATTAGACGCTATCCTTAATCCACTTGATAATAGTGAAGTCCTTTTTGCAAATTATGCAATGGATGTTCAGGGAATCTATAAACTGAAATACAATTCTTCAAATAAAGATTTTGATTTTGTAAAATATTATCCGGTGCAGGCTACTCCCGGACAAAGAAGAGCAGTAGGCTTTACTACTGATGCTCAAAACAATATTTTCGCTGTGTTTTCATATAATGAGGCGGGTCCTGCTGTAGCTGTATATGATAAGGCGAAAGATGACTTCAATCTAAAAGTATCTAATTTTAAAAGTGCATCCGTACAAAAGCCAATCATTTATGAAAATATGCTATGGATCCCTTTATCAAGAACAAATGCCTTCTGGGTATGTGATTATAAAGATCCCCTTAATTTTTCTGATGATACCGATTATATATTGGATGAAAAAAACGGATTTCCATCTACAGCATCAGGTACATTATCTGTAGCTGCCGACAAATCGGGAGACATATGGATTAGCACAGACAAAGGGGTAAGGGTATTATCTAATGCTGCTACGGCAATAAAAGCACCTGAACCTAAGGTTAACCCTATAATCATAGAACAAAACGGGCTTGGAGAAGAACTCTTCAGAGATTCCAGTATTCTACAGATAGAAACAGACGGAGGAAATTATAAATGGGTTTCTGTAGATGGAGGTGGTGTATATTACCTTTCTGCAGATGGTCAAAGAACCATAAAACATTTTACCATGGAAAACTCTCCTCTTCCTACCAATACTGTTACCGACATAAAAGTAGATAAAAAAACAGGAAAAGTATATTTTGTAACCTATAACGGTATTGTTACTTATCAGGGAGATATCACAGATGTAACTTCCAATTTTGGAGAAGTGATGGTGTATCCTAATCCTGTAGTTTATTCTAATTTCAAAGGAAAAGTAACGATTAAAGGATTGGCAGAAAAGACCAATATAAGAATCGTTGATGCTGCAGGAAATGTTGTACACTCTGCAATAGCAAGAGGAGGAATTTATGAATGGGATCTTAATAACCAACGAGGAGCCAGAGTGGCATCAGGAATTTACTTTGTACTCATGACTAATGAAGATGGTTCTGATAAAGCGACGGCCAAAATAGGCGTAGTCAATTAATGAATACACAAAACGGTTTTTTACTTTCATTCATCAAATATGGCGAAAATGATGCTGTTTTGCATTGTTTTACTGAAGAGGATGGTTTTCAGTCTTATTTTCTGAAAGGAATTTATTCCCGAAAAAATAAAAAGAAAGCCTTCCTGCAACCCTTGAATAAATTAAATTTCTCTATTAGCCCCGTGAGAGGTAATGGAATCCCTACCATCTCAAAATTTGAGCTGGTAAGAAGTAATGATGTTTATGCTGATATCAAGGCTGGTACTGTCATATTTTTTATTTCAGACTTTCTTAACCAAGTTCTGAAACTTGAAAATAAGAATCCTAAAATTTTTCTCAGCATTGAAAGGTTTATTGCTGAGCTGGAGCAACAAAACTATCAGTGTCATTTGTTGTTTCTGCTTGTCATACTTAAAATACAGGGAGTGGCTCCTTTAATTGGTGAAGGTAACTTTTTAGATCCGGAAACAGGAACGTTTTCCACTGTTCCCGCCCATCAGCTATTTGGTGAAGAAATTTCTATGATTTGGAAAAACATTCTCAATGCTGAAAATCTTTACAGTGTAAAAATACATTCTTCTCTAAGAAAGGATTTTCTGGACAGCCTTTTGGTATATTACCATTATCATATCACAGATTTTAAAACTCCTGCTTCTCTGGAAGTAATACAACAGATATTTGAGTGATTTTTAAATTTTACCCGTATTTTCAGGCATTTCCGTTTCAGATTCGGCTATTTCCTTTTTAGTAAATCTTGGCTGCAGGATTTTTGCAATAAGACCTGTCCAGCCTGTTTGATGAGACGCTCCTACTCCACGTCCGTTATCACCATGGAAATATTCGTAAAATAGAATATAGTCTTTAAAATCAGGATCTGTTTGGAATCTTTCATATTGCCCATTTACAGGCCGTTTTCCATTATCATCTTTTAGAAATATCTTGGCTAGTCGTTTATTTAAAGAATCTGCGATCTGATCCAGGCTCGAATAATTTCCGCTTCCGGTAGGATATTCCACTAAAAAATCAGGGCTGTAATAGAAGAAAAACCGTTGGAGACTGTCAATAATCAAAAAATTAATAGGAAACCAAATCGGTCCGCGCCAATTGCTGTTCCCTCCAAACAAACCACTATCGCTTTCTGCAGGAGTATATTTTACACAATAATCAATGTCATTGAGGTTAAGGGTATAAGGATTTTGCTCATATTCTTTGGAAAGCGCTCTCACACCATATTCGCTTAAAAATTCATCTGGATTCAGCATTCTTGCCAGCAATCTTTTTAGCCGATGCCCTCGCAAGAGAGACAAAAGGTGTTTGGAATCCTGACCTTTCACTTCCCATCTTGATACCAGAGCAGCTAGTTCCGGCTTATTATCCAGCACCCATTTCATTCTTTTTTTGAAATTGGGGAGATTTTCAATCATTTCATCATCTATTACCTCAACGGCAAACATGGGAATCAATCCTACAATGGTTCTTAATCTTAAATACATATGAGTTCCGTCACTGGAAGCTATAGCATCATAGAAAAACTCATCTTCCTCATCCCAAAGGCTGAAATTTTCGTCTCCCATATTATCCAGCGAATGGGCAATAGATAGAAAATGCTCAAAAAATTTCATTGCCATTTCTTCATATACATTATTATACAATGCAAGTTCTAAAGCAATACGCATCATATTCAGAGCAAACATAGCCATCCAGCTCGTTCCGTCTGACTGTTCCAGCTGCTCTCCGTTGGGAAGTACAGAGTTTCTGTCAAAAACCCCGATATTATCAAGTCCTAAAAAGCCGCCTTCAAAAATATTATTCCCATTGATATCTTTTTTATTAACCCACCAGGTAAAGTTCATCAGCAATTTCTGAAAAGCACTCTCCAAAAATTCAAGATCAGGTTTTTCTTGTAAATATTCATCAATCTTAAATACCCTAAAAACTGCCCATGCATGCACCGGTGGGTTTACATCACTAAAATTCCATTCATAAGCCGGGAGCTGCCCATTGGGATGCATATACCATTCAAAAAGAAAAAGCTTCAGCTGATGTTTTGCAAAATCCGGATCTATTAATGAAAAACTGATGGTATGAAAAGCAAGATCCCAGGTGGCATACCATGGATACTCCCATTTATCAGGCATAGAAATGATATGTTCATTATTAAGATGCTTCCAGTCGTAATTCCTTATTCTTTCGCGTGATTTGGGAGGCGGCATTTCTGCCGGATCTCCTTTCAGCCATTTTTCAACATTATAATGGTAAAACATTTTATTCCAGAGCATACCGGCAAATGCCTGCCTTTGTACCAGTTTTTCATCTTCCGACTGAATTCCTTTCTGAATATCAGCATAAAACTCATCTGCTTCTTTATACCGTCTTTCAAAAATTGATTCAAAATCACTGAATGGCTCTTTTAATTCCTTATCTGTAAGCCTTAGTTCATATACTTTGGATTCTTTAGCCTTAATATATTCATCAATAAAAAATGAAGCTTTGGTGCCTGTATTTTTAGGATTAACAGCTTGGGAATTGCCATTTAGAACAAAATCATTGACTCCATCCTTACAATATCTTGAATCATTAGGAGATTGATAAAGCCTATGGTTATTGGTTTCGTTATTACAAAATAAGGTTTTTGAAGATTGTTTTGCATAGATATTCTTGATCTCAAGATCCCGATGATTGATTCTGATATGATCGGCTTCTTCAGCAGATAGCTGAGGTTTGTAATCATCATAGCCCCAGTTCCAGGTATTTCTGAACCAAACTGTTGGTAAAATGACAAGCTCAGCATCTTTATCAGCTTTGTTGACAATTGTTAGCCTGACAAGAATATCGTTTGGGTCTTCTTTCGCATATTCAATGAAGATATCAAAGTATTCATTGTCATCAAAAATTCCGGTATCAATTAATTCATACTCAGGTTCATTTTTACTCCTTTCTGCATTGGTTTTAATCAAATCATCGTAAGGAAAAGCATTTTGAGGATATTTATACAACATCTTCATATAAGAATGGGTAGGTGTGGAATCCAGATAGTAAAAATATTCTTTTACATCTTCTCCATGATTTCCCTGCCCGTTGGTGAGGCCAAAGAATCGTTCCTTTACCATTTTATCTTTTTTATTCCAGAAGCCAACGGAGAATACCAGTTTTTGAAGATCATCACATATTCCACAGATGCCTTCCTCACCCCACCGGTAGGTTTTCGCTTCTGCAGTGTCATGGCTCGTATAATTCCACGCATCTCCATTTTCACTGTAATCTTCACGAACAAGTCCCCATTCACGGTTGCTTACATAAGGGCCCCATTTTTTCCATACAATATCTGAAATTCTCTGTTTTTCTGACATAAACGTTAATTATGAGTAATGAGTAATGAGCAATAAATAATGAGTAATATGTTGTAAAAAGGATTTACAATTTGATAATAACGTTCCCAAACTTTAAACCGGGCTCTTACCCGCCCGTAGAAAAGCTTTCAAACGTTGTCATTCCACCATCAACGAAAATACTGGTTCCGGTAATGTAATCAGCGAGATCGCTGGCTAGAAATACAGCCAGGTTTCCTATATCCTGAGGCTGTCCGATCCTGTTATAGGGGATTAGAGTAAGAAGTGAATTAAGTGCAGCGGGTGTATTCCACGCATTTTGGTTAATCGGTGTCTGAATTGCACCGGGACAAATAGAATTAACACGGATTTTATCTGCGCCATATTCCTGAGCTAATGTCTGCATCAGCATTCTGATAGCGCCTTTACTGGCTGCATAATTGGCATGCCCTGCCCAGGGAATAATTTCATGCACAGAGCTGATATGAATAATCTTTCCACAAGCTATGGAACGGGATGTATCTATTCCCCGCCGAAGAAACTCTTTAATCGCTTCTCTGGCGCAAAGAAACTGTCCGGTAAGGTTTACCCCTATTACCGCATTCCATTGATCCAAAGTCATTTCAGTAAACTTAGCATCTTTCTGGATTCCGGCGTTATTTACCAAAATATCTACAGTCCCAAATTCTGCAACCACATCCTGAAACATCCGGATTACCTGATCTTCCTGTGAAACATCACATTGATAGGTAATTCCTTTCCCTCCGGCATCCGTAATTTCGTTTAATACTGATTTGGCCTCATCTTGGGATCTTGGTGAAGAGTGGTTAACAATAACAATTGCGCCAGCTGAAGCCAGTGATTTTGCAATACCGGAACCTATTCCACTGGAAGCTCCTGTAACCACTGCAACCTGATTGTGAAGTGATATTTCCATAGTTGTAAATTGATGTTACTCAAAGGTATGGAAACAAATCAGCAGGAAAAAAAATATGATTTTAAAATTTTATTAAAGTTTTTTATACATCAGATATTGCGGGCCGCTCCGTCCGATTCTGGTTTTACCATCATAAATATATCCAGCTTTCAGATAAATGTGATAAGCAGACTCATTTTTCTGGTTCACAGCCAAAACAATTTCATCACAATGTTTAAAATTTTCCCTTACGAAATCATCTACCAATGTCATGGCTATTTTCCCGATTCCCCGGCCCTGCATTTCCGGGTTTACAGATAATGATCTTACCAAAACAGCATTTTTATTATCTGTAAGTTCGAATTTATCCTTTCCAAAATCAAGGACAAAAAATCCTACAGGAATATGATTTTCCAGAATTGTAATGGGATAAGCATCATGATCATCCCTTGCCTCAATACTTTGTAAGACTTGATTAGCAGAAGCTGTAAAACGCAACTGATCTTCATCTAAACGATAGCGCACCCCTGCAAGGTGCTCTTCCGGTTTAAAAAATTCTAGTTTTACCATAATTAATGATGATAAATGTCTTGATACATTACTCCTGCACGTATTTCCACCGGAAGTTTATTTTCTTCAGGAACAATAGGACAGTTATAATCGTAAGCATTATAGGCACAGAACGGATGATAAGACTGGTTAAAATCCAGGATAATGGTATTTCCTTTCGGAATTTTCAAATCCATATATTTTCCGCCACCATAAGTTTCTTTTTCATTGGTAGCATCCCGGAATGGCAGGAAAAGATAATCTTTGTATTTATCCTGTTTAATAAGATCCAGGCTTTGATATAAAGTTAAAGTATAAGGTTTTCCATCCAGTTCAAATGTTGCTTTACCATATTCTTTATAAGATTTTGTTTTGCCGGAAGATGTTGGAAGATCAAAAGGTTGAGCATCTTCAGTTTTAACAAATTTTGCTGTTACCCGATATTTCATGTCTATCGGGAAAAACGGATGCTTTTTAAAGTTTTTAAAGTTATCCCCACGTAGAGGAGTTTCTTTTGGATCTAAATATTCTTTATCAAGCTCTTTTTGAAATTTTTTAACCTCTGCCACTTCTTTAGAAACTTTCTTTTGAGAAAATACTAACAACGGGAATAACAAAAAGATGAGTATATACCTTTTCATGAACTTTAAATTATAAGTAAAACTATGAATTTTTAAGCGTATGAAAAGTTAAAATTCTAATAAAAAGCATAATCTGTTTTAAATAAAACAAATCGGCTTTAATCTAGCATACTTTTTGAGCAGGAAAGCCCATGGACAGAAAGAAATTCATCAAAACGAGCCTACTGGCTATTTCAGGTTTTTATTTTTTACAATCAGAGCTTTTTCAGGCAGCTGAACGAAGAGCCAACAAGATAAAAGAAACCACAGATGTTCCAATTATTATCATTGGAAGTGGTTACGGAGGTGCCGTTTCTGCCCTGCGTCTGTGTGAAGCCGGAAAAAAAGTAGTTCTGCTGGAAATGGGTCTCAACTGGGAAAAAGCAGGAATACCGTTTTCTAATCTTCTGAAGCCTGGGAAAAGTTCTGCATGGCTGAAGAAGAAAAGTATCGCTCCTTTTATGAATCTGTTCTCCCTTACTCCTTTTACAGGAACCTTGGACCGCCTTGAGTTTGACCATCTTAATATTTGGGTGGGAAGAGGTGTTGGTGGCGGCTCACTGGTGAACGGAGGAATGGCCGTAACGCCTAAAGAAAGTTATTTCAGAGAAGTTTTCCCTAATCTCGATGCTGAAAAATTTTACAGCCATTACTTTCCAATGGTTCGTGAAGAGCTCAAAGTAAATGTTATTGATGAGCAGTTTCTAAAAGAATGTCCTTATTATAAATTCACGAGAGTAGGTGAAGAAGAGGCTCATAAAGCAGGTTTCAAAACCATTCGTGTTCCCAATGTATATGATTTCAAATATATGGAAAAGGAATATTTGAATGAAGTTCCCCGCTCTGCCCTTAATACTGAAGTGATCTATGGAAATAATCATGGCAAAAACAGCTTGGATAAAACCTATCTGAAAAAGGCCATGGAAACCGGAAATCTTGAAATACTGGATCTTCATCGTGTGAATCATATCAAACTTAATGAGGATAAAAGTTACTCTCTTAATGTTCAGCAGATTGATACTTCAGGAAAAGTAGTTACAGACAAGGTATTCAACTGTAAAAAACTGATTCTTGCTGCAGGAACTATGGGGACGTTACAACTGTTATTACATTCCCATGCTGTGAATAACCTTCCTGTTCATGAAAAAATTGGAAAAAACTGGGGTAATAACGGTAATTTTATGACCGGAAGAAACTGGGTAAAGCCTTTGTCAGGTGGAACAGGTTCAAAACAGTCAACCATTCCGGTAGGCGGAATTGATAACTGGGATGATAAAGAACATCCTTTTTTCACAGAAATTGCTCCTTTACCGATGGGAATGGATGTGGCCACTGCCTTATATCTTCTTATCAACAGAGTGGATAAAAAAGGAGAGGTAGGTTATGATACAATCAATCAGAAAATTACCTTGAATTGGGATGAAAGCAACACCATAAAAATGAGGGAAAATGCTAAATATTTTATCAGGAAAATGAATAATGCAAATGGTGGAACCAGAAGTCATTTTTTGTTCAATAATGGTTTTGGACCGGATATTTGTTATCATCCACTTGGCGGATGTGTATTGGGAGAAGCCACCAATGAGTTTGGAAAGCTAAGGGATCATGAAAACCTGTATGTATTGGATGGATCTTTAATTCCCGGAACCATTGGAGTGAACCCGTTTGTAACGATTACTGCCATTGCAGAATATTGTATTGAAAATCTTATTCGCCAGAATGAATTTGCTTAAGGCATCGCTTTTACTTCTGCAAGATAATTCCGTATGTTTATTTCATGCTGAAATGGATATTCAAAACTCAGTTTTTCAGACAAAGCAACTCCTAATTCATGAACAAGATCAGCAAATGCAAATAAGGATGTCCAGTTTTCCTCAATATCACTTCCTGAGAAGGTAGCTTCTACTCTATTCCATAATTCTGAAGAAAGATATTTTTTGAAAAGCCTTCCGTGTTTATTCGTAGTTATATTATTCCAGTCATGAGTACTTGCAATATACCATTCAATTAAAGGAACCAGATAATCGGATCTCAATATATTTTCAGACATGAATTTAGCATAGAAAATATCACCTCTTTTAAGGCACTTTGCCACATAGGTTGTATCCCACCAGAAATCATTCAGCACTTGTTTAAATTTCTTTTCTGTTGGAGGGTGAATCATTATGGATTGATAAGTTGGAGCCTTCAAATTCTTTGTAAGACCATCTTTATCTATTAAAACTTTGTATCCGAGATCCCAATCTTCCGGCAGTAATTCTTCCTTAATTTCTTCACAAAATTCTGATACCTGATACAATTTAAAATCAACTTTTACATGATCTCTGTACAAAACCATTTTCATAGCATGCTTTCCATCAAAAGCTGTATCATTCTCTTCCACCATAGAAATCGGCTCTCCAAAGAACTTAATCCATTCATTATTTTCTTCGTAAGCCTTTCTATTCTGAAAAACCAGCTCTACATCAAGATCACTAAAGTTATCTACAGGAGCATAGGGGTTTACCAGCGAACTGGTTAAAAGAACAGCACGAATATCCGGGTTATCTTCTGCCCATTGAATAATCCGTTCCAGCTTTTCTTCCCTAACCTTCATGCTAATAAGATTCTGAAATTTTTACACGATACACATCTGAAGAATTCCTTTTAATAGATTCTACAAAGAAACCACCTTCTTCCGGAATCACTTCTTTAAGATCAAAACTTTTACAGTCTTTCGGTAACCCTGAAAAGATTAAAGTAAACCAAAAATCCTGCATAAAGGGAACAGGTGTCCAATAAGGAGAAATGGATATATTCTCTGCATGAATCAATTTGCTTCTATGCTCAGACTGGTTATCAAAAAGATAAGTTGAATGCCAGATCCTGATCAGGTTTCCTAAAAATGGTGATGCGGGAAAACAACAGTGTACAATCACCTGTTTCTCTTCTTCTATTTTTGTCTGAAGAGATTCCAGGAGCTCTTTTGCGATAACCGGCTTGATAACTATTTCTTCCACCTTTTATGAGTAATAAGTGATGAGCAATGAATAATATTGTTGATACAGCTTATTCATTGCTCATTATTAATATTTAGTATTCTAATTCCAGCTTTTCTTTAGTATATGCTCTTACCTTTTCAGTAAGCTCTGGATTTTCTGCCAGCTTTTGTCCGTATGACGGAACCATTTCCAGCAACTTTTCTTTCCATTCTCCGTGAAGTTTTTCAGGGAAACACTTTTCAATCACAGTAAGCATTGCTTCTACTGCTGTGGACGCACCAGGTGAAGCTCCCAATAATGATGCAATAGTCCCGTTTTTATTCACCACTACTTCGGTTCCGAACTCCAACTTACCTCCTAATTTATCATCTTTCTTAATGATCTGAACTCTTTGTCCAGCTACTTTCAATTCCCAATCCTCTTCTTTAGCATCTTTGATAAATTCTCTTAAATGCTGCATTCTTTGAGACTTGGTCATCGCTACCTGCTGAATAAGATACTTGGTAAGTGGAAGATTATGCCACCATGCTCCAAATAGAGATCTTAAGTTTTTTGTATTCACACTTTCCGGTAGATCCAGATAGCTTCCTTCCTTCAGGAATTTTGTTGAAAACCCGGCAAAAGGTCCGAAAAGAAGTGCTTTCTGACCATCAATAATTCTAAGGTCAAGGTGCGGAACAGACATTGGAGGAGCATCTACAGTGGCCTGAGTATATACTTTAGCCTGGTGTTTCTCTACCAATTCCTGATTATGTGTTACCAGCCATTGCCCGGAAACCGGGAAACCTCCATATCCTTCACTTTCTTTAATATCTGAACTATCCAATAAAGGAAGCGCATATCCTCCGGCACCAATGAATACAAAGTCTGCATTCACTTCCTGTTTGTGGCTGTGGATTCTGTCTTTCACCTTCATTTCCCATTTTCCATCTTCCTTAGGGCTGATATCTTTCACTTCGTGATACAGGAATACTTCTACTTTTGAATCTTCCAAAAGGTGTCTTCCCATTTTTCTTGTCAATGTTCCGAAGTTAACGTCTGTTCCCATATCCATTTTGGTAGCCGCCATCACTTCAGATTTGTTTCTTTTGCTCATGACTAACGGAATCCATTCTCTCAGCTTATCATGATCTGTAGAAAATTCCATTCCTGAGAAAAGCACTGATTCAGACATTTTATCATAACGCTTCTTAAGATATTCAGCATCTTTTTCACCAAATACCAAGCTCATGTGCGGGCAGGAATTGATGAAATCCTTTGGTTCCTGAATATATCCTTTTGCTAATAAATAAGCCCAAAACTGTTTTGAAATTTCAAACTGTTCTGCAATGCTTTCTGCTTTCTTGATATCAATACTACCATCCGGTTGTTCCGGTGTATAATTTAGCTCACAAAATGCGGAGTGCCCTGTTCCGGCGTTGTTCCAAGCTGCTGTACTTTCTTTGGCGAATCTTCCTAACCTTTCGAAGATGGCAATTTCAAGTTTTGGATCAAATTCATGAAGCAGCGTTGCTAAAGTGGCGCTCAT
>NZ_MAYF01000269.1 GCF_001684955.1 Chryseobacterium contaminans
GCAGATCTTGGTGGTAGTAGCAAATATTCAAGTGAGAGCCTTGAAGACTGAAGTGGAGAAAGGTTCCATGGTAACAGCAGTTGGACATGGGTCAGTCGATCCTAAGAGATAGGGAAGCTCCGTTTCAAAGTGCGCGCTTGTTCGCGCCGCCTATCGAAAGGGAATCCGGTTAAAATTCCGGAACCAGGATGTGGATCTTAAGCGGCAACGCAAATGAACTTGGAGACGCAGGCGAGGGCCCCGGGAAGAGTTATCTTTTCTCCTTAACAGCTTAACCCCCTGAAATCGGTTTGTCCGGAGCTAGGGGTCGATGGCTGGTAGAGCATTCCACCTTTGGAATGTCCGGTGCGTTCTCGACTGCCCTTGAAAATCCAAGGGAATGTTACTTTCACACCTGGTCGTACTCATAACCGCAGCAGGTCTCCTAGGTGAACAGCCTCTAGTTGAT
>NZ_MAYF01000270.1 GCF_001684955.1 Chryseobacterium contaminans
ACAATTGCATGAGCTGCGAGAGAGTTGCATAGCAACGACATGGCACCCGTTATTCCTCAATCAGCTTGAGAGCGCCAGGCTCTGAAGAGCCACGCATAAAACCATCAAGCAGGCGACTTCAGGTCTCCGAGGATACGTGCTGCGTTACTGCGCTTCTTTGACGTGCGCTCGCATACTACCATCTCGTCAACCTTTGAAGCGGCAGGAGCAGGCCCTAACTCATAGCGCTAATTCTGAACTATCATTGGCATGTCAGTGTACTGCTCACGCACGTTCCGTCGCGATAAAGGATCTTCAGCGCCGAGCATCACGAAGACCTATACCGGCGACTGTCGTCGCCGTTGTGTGGTCCGTCTATCACAATACAAATATCCACCAGCTGTTAAACCCATTCTCGTACACATGGACGAAGACGATCATAACGAGGCTGAGAACTACCTGCTTCTCA
>NZ_MAYF01000271.1 GCF_001684955.1 Chryseobacterium contaminans
ATCTATGTCACAGTTATATATACTCATTCTTTAGTCCGCGTAAGACGATAGCTACGGCGCAGAGCCTGTATCACCGCTTTCACCTGTTCTTCCCCCGCAAAGACCATGGTCTCAATGTGCGTACAACACATATTCTACCTCTACCCAGTTGACTCATACATGCCAGGAAGTATCATTGGCGTCATTGTACGTATCTACAAAGATGCACGATACGTTGAAGAAGCCGCGCGAGATTCTTATGGCGTCGTACGCCGTACGCTTTCCCGAACTTGCAGCCAAATCCAAACTCGGAGGGGAGATCGACATGGATCCAAATGTATGTGCACGCACAGGTCTATTTACAGAGAACATCATCCACTCTCTATAGGTTGTACTTCAGGACCTGCAACGTCTCCTTGGTGTGGAGCGGCTGTTACTTGAAACGATCTGCTTCAACTTCACCTCCC
>NZ_MAYF01000272.1 GCF_001684955.1 Chryseobacterium contaminans
GCTTGCTTGACTTCGTGCCACCATCATCTGCCCGTTGAAGCGCGTGTATCTGTCACGTATATTTTCGTTTGCCGAAGAGTCTGCAACTTTCCTAGTGTGCGCACGACAGCACTCGATGGGCCACACAACGATGCATATAGTATATACGCAGCCTTGCCGTTGAGACGACGCGTGCACATCTCATGTTCTTCACATCAGACTCGATATCTTGCTCAGCTCGAATTTGTCACTCTGCCGTTGTCTTTACGGCCATATGTTCGGACAATCCGTCTACTGTATTGACAAAGTATAGAGTATGTGTCTAAGCAGTGTCATGACAAGCGTTAGACGAAGGCGGTCCTCGCCCACAGAAGGTGCGCTCCCTAGCTTCTCAATGGGCGCTGGCTATAAAAGGGCTTACGGGTCAATAAGATGTGATATCCTCCGTCGTCAGTCCCAAGCTG
>NZ_MAYF01000273.1 GCF_001684955.1 Chryseobacterium contaminans
GTCGGATTCAAAGTGACGAACAGCGCCGGGCAACCCAGAGACTTCAGCATCGCACGCACACGGCCACGCATCCTCGTCCTAGAAGCATTTGAGCCCACTACATCCTTGCACATGACCCGTAGCTGGTTTATCGCGGTAATGAGCTTGCGCTCCGTGTTCGACTTCGGTTGGGCGTCCGGTTCTGCCCTGTACTTCTCCTCTAGTTTCTCTAACAGGCTTTTGTTCTCCATCAGGGTATCAACAAAATCAGCATAACGATCTTCTGCAATCTTGAAAGTCGCGCCGGTGGAAGTCTGGTTTCGTTGGATAGCGTTAAAGCAGACGTATGCAAAGTGTGGATCTCGCGCAAAGGGGGCACCTTTCATCAGTACCATGTTTCGGAGTTGCTGTCGCATTGACAGGTATACGAGACGCTGCTCGTGAAAGAACGCGCCCAGCGCAT
>NZ_MAYF01000274.1 GCF_001684955.1 Chryseobacterium contaminans
ATTGGCATCGTGTAGGGCGGGACGCCAGGATGGTGGCCGTGTCCGGGGTACATGATCGGCGCACCGGGCGGGAATGGGTGCATGCTATGAGCGCGCACATTCTCCACGTCATTCCGCAAGACCTCGTTCTCCCGTAGCAGGTCGGTGTTATGCGTCTTGAGCTGGTTGATGAAATCGATGGCTGTACAGGGTCGATAAGTCAATATAACCCTGTTCGGGACACAGAATAAGATTAAAGACACGCACCTTTGCTCAATATCTCCCACTTGCTCGCCTCCATCGCACGGTCCGCAGGCAACTGGTCACGCAGCTCGTCGAACAGATCCTTCATCTCCTTTCTACGCTTGCGCTCTGCGAGCTTATGCGAGACCCTTAGCTCAGGCGAGCGCGAGTAGGGCGTCGGATTGCCCGACTCGCGCCGTGCCTGTGTCGCCTCTTCT
>NZ_MAYF01000275.1 GCF_001684955.1 Chryseobacterium contaminans
ACCTCCTCGAGGATAACAGGCACTGAGCACCTTCCAGCGCCTATCCTCCCCCGATGTCGATATCAAGGTACCACCTCCTCACTCATACGATGTACAGTCGTACGAGCTCGACCAAACACCCTCATCTTCTACTTCGTACGTCCTTGACAATTCGGAGTTAGAATGGATCTGGCCTCTTGCGGGGAAAGTATCCCTCCCAACTTGGGTCGATCGCGGGCCCCGGGAGTTCGGGAAGACCGGCCAGGGTCACATCAAGGCAGACCAGTGGCGCACTATAGCGACGATCTTGCTCCCGCTTGTTCTCATTCCTCAGTGGTCGGCTGGGGGCGCAAAACACAACGACACACGCGCAGCTATACTCCGCAACTTACTCGACCTCGTCGCTGTGGTCAACCTCATCTCGTCGAAGTCCGTCTCAATGAATCGGATCGAGCGCATC
>NZ_MAYF01000276.1 GCF_001684955.1 Chryseobacterium contaminans
GCCTCATGTCCTCTGCTGTACCCGTGTTACGAAGATCGGCCTTCTTGACAAGACAGCGTGGACAAGGGCAGCTGCCCATGTCCTTGATCGTAGCAATGAGAACCCTACAATAGATGTGAGCCAATAGTAGCGCATGCCATTAGCCATACGTACTTCTCTGGATAGTCTGCAGAGTAGGTGAATATACGCGGGTATAGCCGGCGTGTCACTCCATCCCCGCACTTGACGACAATGCCGTGAATGTATGCATGACGAAACTCGTCATCCAGAATGAGGCGCCATACACCCTGGAACAGCTCGCGCTTGCAATGCGTTAACAACTCAGCGGTAGGGTTTACACCGAGCCCGCGCAGCTTATCGGGAAAGTCATCGGGTAGCTGTCAAGGGCATAACTTTGTTAGCATCATGTAGACCGTGTGCATATAGTGAGTCTTACCGG
>NZ_MAYF01000277.1 GCF_001684955.1 Chryseobacterium contaminans
CACCCATTCCACATGCAGGACACACGCAACATTGCCCGTATTGTCATTGAACTCGCTCGCCGTGGCGTGCGTCTGCAGCCTAACACCGCCATCCGTCCGGATCGTCGTTGGTATTGGATGGGGCGGTACGGCGAGATCATCGAAGACTACTTCCCTCCTGCGCCTGGCGTGGTTACGCCTAACGTGGTGGCGCCTTCTCCCGCAGGACCAGCCATGGCAGTTGCTGCTTCGTGAGCCATCGCTATCACCCTTCTCCCGACTCTTCGCTGCACCTCCGCAGCATACACACGTTACCTGCCTTGTGACGTGCATAGCATCTTGACTCCCGTTCGCTGTCCGTATCTTCTCTGCTGTGCTCCCTGTTCTGTGCATTTTGTTACGTTCTGTGTAGATTACTCACGACCTGGTCGGCTTCGTATGCGACACCCCTTCTCCATTC
>NZ_MAYF01000278.1 GCF_001684955.1 Chryseobacterium contaminans
GTCCAGATCTACAATGCTTCTCAGCTATTGTGACAGCCTGGACCATATGATTTAACTCACAGGCTGCAAGATACATGATACAGAGTATCGGTAGGATGCGGATATCAAGCTTGCGGACTAAAGACTTCTCCGCCTTCGCATCCACACTTACGTCTGAGACGATGGTCTCAAACCGCTCGTCTACAACCTGATTGTCGAGTTTCGCGACGTCATGAATGCCCTCCAGCTTCTCCGAATCGATAAACGACATAATCGTACAGGCGAGAATAGATGAAGGAGACTTGTGCGTTCGTTCTTAGGCAGGTGAGGAAGAGCAAACACTACGTGGCGCTAAACCGGAATCGCTTGAGCCTTGAGGATTATATAGGTTTCGTTGGTCACCAGCGGTGACCCAAATAGATTAGTGGCATCCGCGCGGAATAAGGGTGCCCGTGGGG
>NZ_MAYF01000279.1 GCF_001684955.1 Chryseobacterium contaminans
TGAAAAAAACAGTTGAGCGGTATGCAGATGTTTTCCGGGAAATGGGGTTTAAAGTAGAGTTATCTCAAAAGCTCAGACCGGTTTCGGAACATAAAACAGGAATCGGATTTGCTCCTTTTGCCCAGCATAAAGGGAAAATGCTCCCACTTGAAAAATCATTTGAGCTGGCCAGGCTTCTGGCTCAGAAACATACGGTATACTTCTTTGGAGGCGGAAAAAAAGAGACGGAAACCCTTGAATCCTGGGAAAGTAAAATTCCTAATACCAAAAGTCTTTCCGGAAAGTTAAGCCTTACCGAAGAACTTCAGAAGATCTCAGAGCTTGAAGTAATGATTTCCATGGATTCTGCCAACATGCATCTGGCAAGTCTTATGGGAACCCGATGTGTTTCTATCTGGTGTGAAACGCATCCTTACGCTGGCTTTTTAGGATTCGGACAGAGTGAAGAGGATGTAGTGCAGGTAAAAGATCTTTCCTGCAGGCCATGTTCAGTTTTTGGAGATAAAGAATGTTACAGAGGAGATTGGGCCTGCCTTGAAGAGTTCACTATTCAGAAAGTTATTGACAAAATATGATATCATGAAGCTTTCAATCTGCATTCCTATCTATAATTTTGATGTCCGTGAATTGGTTTTTGATTTAAAAAAAGAAATTGACAATCAGAAAATTGATGCTGAGATTATATTGATAGATGATGCTTCTGATGTTGCCTTTAAATCTATCAACGAAGAGCTTAAAAACCACGTGGAAAAGCAGATTTTCCTTGAAAAAAATATAGGACGTTCCAGGATTCGGAATCTTTTTCTGCAATATTCTTCGGGAGAATATCTTTTATTCCTGGATTGCGACGTTAAAATAGCCGGAAAAACGTTTCTGTGGAATTACATCTCCGAAATAAATAAACATCCGGACTTAGAGCTTATTTACGGCAGTTTTACAATTGATCCCCGATATGCATCAACGCTTAGAAACAGGTATTCTGTGGAAAGAGAAATCTTTTCTGGCCGCCGGTCTTATGATTTTTCATTATTTAAAACCGTAAATTTTATTATTTCAAAAAAAACGCTTGAAAAATTTCCTTTTGACGAAACGCTAACGGAATATGGATACGAAGATTTCGTGTTTGCTAAGCTCCTGGAACAAAATAAAACAAAATTCCTTGCAATGACCAATCCTGTTGTTCATGTTGATGATACCAATAATGCCATTTTTCTGGGTAAGGCAGAAATAGGGATGGAGTCTTTATTCAGGCTTTCAAAAAATCCACAAAACAGCAAACTAATTAAGGATATTAAGGTGTATAAAGCAGCAATAATGCTGAAGCGCCTTGGATGTATTCCATTATTTCTCTCTATATATAAAGCTTTTGAAAAAAAAGTAAGGGCTAATCTTCTTTCAGAGAATCCCAGCATACGGTATTTTGATTTCTATAAATTGGCCGTGTTGGTAAGAAAAATGAAATAAATTACAGGAAAATTGATAATAAAAAAATCTCCCAGATTTCTGAGAGATTTTTTGTGGGTCCTAAGGGATTCGAACCCCTGACCCTCTGGGTGTAAACCAGATGCTCTGAACCAACTGAGCTAAGAACCCGAATTTTTTTTAAAGGTTTCGTTTCCTTTCTGTGGGTCCTGAGGGATTCGAACCCCCGACCCTCTGGGTGTAAACCAGATGCTCTGAACCAACTGAGCTAAGAACCCGAATTTTTTTTAAAGGTTTCGTTTCCTTTTCTGTGGGTCCTGAGGGATTCGAACCCCCGACCCTCTGGGTGTAAACCAGATGCTCTGAACCAACTGAGCTAAGAACCCTCTAGACTTTGTTTGTTGTTTTCTCGTTTAGAGTGGTGCAAATATACAACTTATTTTTAATACTCTAAATTTTTTTCTAAAAAATCTCCAACAACAAAGTTACTTCCGCCAATAAAAATCATTTCTTCGTTTGTACATCGTTCTTTTGCAGATAGATACGCTTCCTGTACGGAATTAAAAATTTTATAAAAAATTTTCGCCTCCTGAAGAAGATTTTCGTAATCTTCGGGGTGTCTTCCCCTGTTGATGGATGGTTTGGCAAAATAAAACTCGGAATTTTCAGGAAGTAAATTCATTACTTCATCTATTTTTTTATCATTTACAAACCCCAAAATAACATGCTTATGTCTGTCAATAGAATTTAATTGTGAAAAAACATGCTCTAAACCTGCTTGATTATGTGCCGTATCACAAATGGTAAGCGGATTTTGAGAGAATTCAAACCAACGCCCAATGAATCCTGTATTTTTGTGAACATTCAATAAGCCGTTCTCAAGATCCTTATTTGTAATACTAATATGTTGTTTTTTTAATTCCTCAACAATGGCCAGAACCACACGGATATTCTTTTGCTGATAATTTCCTTTCAGGTCAGAGGAAAGGTTGGTGGCAAGAAGTGTTGCATCTATAAAAGGAGCACTTTCCTTCATTGCTTTTTCCCTGATGATTGTTTTTACAGCCTCATTTTCATCTCCTGAAATAATTGGAGTATTCTTTTTGATGATTCCAGCTTTTTCTGCCGCAATTTCTTCAATGGTGTCGCCCAGTATATTCTGATGATCAAGCTGTACATTTGTAATTGCAGAAACCAGAGGTTTTATAATATTAGTAGAATCCAGTCTTCCTCCTAGCCCCACTTCAATAATGGCATAATCTACCTGCTGCTGGTAAAAATATTCAAAAGCCATAATAGTAGTGAACTCAAAGAAGGATGGGCGGATATCTTCCGGAATATTTTTAAGTTTCTGAATAAAATCAAAGACAAACTCTTTATGACAATTTTTACCATTCACCTTTATGCGCTCAGTAAAGTCTATCAGATGTGGAGAATTATATAGCCCCACTTTATAACCTGCTTCCTGAAGAACGGATGCCAGCATATTGCTTGAAGATCCTTTTCCATTGGTTCCGCCAATGTGGATACATTTTATTTTCTCCTGAGGATTTCCAAAGTAAGCACAAAGCTTGGTGATATTGTCAAGTCCTGGTTTATAAGCCTTCTGTCCATCTATCTGGTAGTTGGGCATTTGTACGAAAAGCCAGTCGATAGCTTCCTGATATTGTTCGTTTGTCATGATACAAAATTCTCAAAAGTTTTATTAAAATGAAACTATTTTTTTCAATCTGTAACTTTTTTATATTTACTTCGTCTAATAGGGAAAAATCTTAATATGAAATCGCTATGGTTAACAATCACAAATACTGGTGATATCACACGATTCCATATGACCATTAAAAACAAATAAACATCTACCTATGAAAAAAGTTTGGATTATCGTTTTTGGATTAAGTTGCCTGGGTTTAAGCGCCCAGAAGAAATGGTCTTTAAAAGAATGCGTAAGCTATGCAGTGGAGCATAATCTTCAGGTTATCCAAAATCAATATAACAAACAATCACAGGATGCTAATCTTAAAATTGCTAAAAAGGGATATTTACCTTCTGTTTCAGCATCTTTAGGAAATACAGTCAGTTTCGGGCAAACATCTTTTGGTACAGGAAGTTTAAGGAATGACAGATTCAGTAACAGTGCTAATATTGGTGCTGATATCCTGGTGTATAATAATGGCAGATTGGAAAAGACTGTTAGAAAAACAGAATTTGACCTGCAGGCGAGTTTGTATGATGTGGAAACTATTAAAAATGATATCTCATTACAGATCGCTCAGCAATATCTAACCACATTATTAAATAAAGAGATTGTGAAAATCTCTGAAAGTGCTGTTGAGAATGCAAAGAAACAGTATGACAGAGCCAAAATAACAACATCTGTAGGAACAACGGCTCAAACTGTTTTGGCAGAAGCAGAGGCTGCATTAGCCAGAGAAAAACAAAATTTGAAAACAGCAGAAGTAAATGTAGGACGCAGTTTATTTGCTTTGGTTCAACTTTTACAGTTGTCTGATTATAAGAATTTTGACGTGGAAGATGTTGCGGTTTCAGATCAGCTCTCTCCTGAACTTAAGTCTGTAGATGATGTGTTGGCAATTGCCTATGAATCCCAACCTCAGATTAAAGCAGCTGAAAGCAGAATCAATTCTGCGGAAGCTCAGACAGAAGTTTCAAAAACGGCTTACTGGCCCACTATAACAGCAAGTGCTGGAATTGGAACTTTCTATAATAACCTTTTGAATACCGATAATATTGGTAATGCTCTTGTTTATGTTAAAGAAAAAGGATTTTTCCAACAGTATAATGATAACTTCGGACAACAGGCCAGCCTGTCTGTAAATATTCCTATTTTTAATAAAGGGATTACAAAATTGCAGGTAGAACAGTCCAGAATTAATGAGAGTATTGCTAAAAATACATTGGAACAGCAGAAACAAACGGTAAGACAGAATGTGCAAAAAGCCCAGTTTGATGCTGATGCTAACTATGAATCGTATCTGGCAGCAGTAGAAGCAGAAAAGAGTTCTAAGCTAGCCCTTGATTTTGCCGATAAAAGTTATGCTGCGGGAAAAACAACCATTTACGATGTTAATGTTGCAAGAAATAATTATGCAAATGCACAGGGATCAGTAGCGCAGGCGAAATATAATTATCTTTTCAGTCTTAAACTATTGAATTTCTATGCAGGAATTCCACTAAGTTTGTAAAATGTCTATCCAATCATTAGAAAAATATTTACCACAAAATACACTTAAATATTTAAGAATTTGGTTTTCAGATTATTATATTCATATAAAAGTCACCAGAAACAGAAATTCTAAGCTGGGAGATTATAGAAAACTTCCGGATAACTCGCATGAAATTACGGTAAACTCTACACTTACCCCACAACTTTTTTTCTTTGTGCTTACTCATGAACTGGCACACCTGATCGCTTTTGAAAAATATGGCAGAAGAATCTCTCCACATGGTAATGAGTGGAAAGAAACCTTTAGAAATATGCTGCTTGAAAGCCTTGAAATTTATGATGAAGAGTTGAAACCCATTATTGTAAAATTTTCAAAATCGCCAAAGGCTAATTTTATGGCGAGTCCTGATCTTGTAAGATATTTTCATACTGAAAAGCAGGATGATAGACTCCATTTTATCGAACAGTTACAAAAAGGAGAATTTTTTATATATCGTAACGAAAAGTATTTATTAGAAGGTCTGATTAAAAAAAACTATCTTTGTAAGAACCTGGCTACGGGAAGGAAGTATTCTTTCAAGCCTTTAGCAAGGGTAGAAAAATGTAGCTAAGAATGTTAAAATCAGATAGATACTGCGTGATAATGGCGGGAGGAATCGGGAGCAGATTCTGGCCTATGAGTACGCAGAAATTTCCAAAACAGTTTCAGGATATTTTAGGAACAGGGCGTACCATGATTCAACAAACTTATGATAGAATCAGCAAGGTAATCCCCAAAGAACATATATTCGTTATCACGAATAAAGAATATGTAGCGCTTTCTCATCAGCAGCTTCCGGAAATTCCTGAAGAAAATATTGTGGGTGAACCTCTGATGAAAAATACTGCGGCCTGTAATCTTTACATGGCCAATAAGATTGCTGAAATCAATCCAAACGCTACTATGATTGTTCTTCCGGCAGATCACCTGATTCTTAAAGAGGATGTTTTTTTGGAGAAAGTAATGCTGGCATTTGACCTGGCCTCTAAACATGATTATTTGGTAACATTGGGAATTACCCCTACAAGACCCGATACGGGCTATGGATACATTCAGTTTGTAGAAAAGAAAAACTCAGAATATTTCAAAGTAAAAACATTTACTGAAAAACCCATTCTCGAAATTGCTCAAAGCTTTTTGGAAAGTGGTGATTTCCTTTGGAATGCGGGAATATTTATCTGGAATATAAAAAGTATTCACCATGCTTTCGAAATGTATCTTCCTGAGATGACACAGCATTTTATGGCTTGTGAGTATAATTCAGAGAAAGAAAACAGCTGTATAGAAATCATTTATCCTAAAGTTCAGAAAATTTCTATTGATAACGGAATTTTAGAAAAAGCTAAAAATGTATATGTTATTCCATCAGATCTTGGCTGGAGCGACCTGGGAACATGGACTTCCGTATATGAAAATACAGAAAAAGATAAGGATGGAAATGCTGTGAAACTAAAGCATTTACTCGCCTATAACTCAAAAGGAAACATTATCCGTTTAAAAAACAATAATAAAGCCGTCATTATTGATGGTCTTGAAAATTATATTGTGGTGGATACTGATAAGGCTCTTCTTATTTGTCCTAGAGATAATGACCAACTAATCAAGGATTATGTTCTGGATCTGAAAAATTTCAAGAAGGGAGATAAATTTATGTAATATTTGGTATCTTTTATGCTTATTTTTAGGCTATGATTAAATTTGCATTCCGATTCACGACATTAGTACTTTTACTTTTTACCATTCTGGGATATGCTCAGGACAAGAAAAAGTTTTCGAGTATCCCTAATATATTACAGAAAATAGAGCCTGATGCCAATGTAGATTCATGGACATTGGTATACAATAACTATGGAAAAGGGGAGGAGATCAAAATATCTGGTGGTAAGATCAGCTATACACCCCAGTTCTCCGGATTTAATCTGTTTCCCAGTGAAGATAGCTTTTACTATATAGCCTATTCTTCAGGAGGAAAAATTAATTATGTCCTTGATACGGAAGCTTTAAAGACTTTTGTGGGAAAGATAGACAATGCTCAGGAAGCGGCAATAATACTGGCTGCTGATGGTTATATGGTGGATGAAGAATTTAAAGATCTTGCAGGGAATTATCATGAAGATCTAAAGAATTACTATCTGGATCTTGGAAAACTAACTTCTCAGGAATGTCCTTATCAGAAAACACATTATACAGTAACAGTTAATAAAACAACAGGGCTTGTAACGAATGTAAAGGATAACGGAACCTATATTGAGCTTTACAATAAAAAATGTGCTAATAACCCAAGGCTTTTAAAAGTCGAGAAAAAAGAAGAACCAAGAAAAGATGAATCCCAAAAAACATCCAAGCGCAGATAATACTTATGAAACTGAGCGCTTAATACTTCGTCCAATGTCTGCCGAAGACAGAGATTTTGTTTTTGATCTTTACAACAGGCCAAAATTTATTCAGCATATTGGCGACCGAAATGTGAATACTGCTGAAGACGCTGAAAACTATATTCTTAACAGATTTGTCCCACAAATTGAAAGGCTGGGGTATGGAAATTATCTTTTAGTAACCAAGGACAGTAAAGAAAAAATAGGAGCGGTGGGAATCTTTGAAAGAGAAGGTCTTGATGTGGTAGATATAGGGTATTCCTTGCTGGAAGAGTTTGAAGGAAAAGGATATGCTTTTGAGGCTGCTCAAAAGGTAAAATCTATTGGAATGGAAGATTTCGGACTGGCAAAAATATCTGCAATTATTTCAAAAGAAAACCTTTCTTCACAAAAGCTGATCGAAAAGCTGGGACTGAAGTTTAAAAAGTTCGTTACGCTTCCTGGAGAAACAGAAGAGCTAAACTATTACGAAACAGAATAGACAATAAAAAATATTCACAAATAATACAGTTCATTTATTAGTGTTATTTGTGAATATCTTTGTGCTATTTGTGTTTAAAAAAAATTATCCTTCTAAAATCTGCTCAGCAGCTGTTTTGGAAGTTACTTTTTCAATGACTCTGGTGCATTCCCCTTTTTCATCAAAAATAAATGTGGTTCTTACAATTCCCATATACGTTTTACCAAATGTCTTTTTTTCCTGCCAAACTCCAAATTTTTCAATAATATCACGGTTTTCATCTGCAATAAGATCATAAGGAAAAGCAAATTTGCTATGGAAGTTTTTCTGTTTTTTTACGGAATCTCCACTCACTCCCAGTAACTGATATCCTGCTTTTTCAAGCTTGGAATAATTATCACTCAGATTACATGCTTCAACAGTACATGTTGGAGTGTTAGCTTGTGGATAAAAGAAAACAACTAGCTTCTTTCCGATTAAATTTGATGAAGATATTGTTTCTCCATTCTGGTTTGTTCCTTCAAATTGAGGTAATTTATCTCCAACTTTCAGCATAATGATTTATTTTTGTTCAAATTTAAGGGTAAAATGACAAAAAAGCAAAGAGCTGAGCTCGTTCAGAGAGAACTGGATAAACTGTATCCTACAACGCCTATTCCTTTGGATCATACAGATCCTTATACCTTAATGGTGGCTGTGGCACTTTCTGCACAGACAACGGATAAAAAAGTAAATGAAGTTACCCCAAACCTTTTCGAGGTAGCCGGAACTCCACAGAGAATGGCGAAGCTGGAAGAGTTTCAGATTAAGGAGTTAATTAAAGAAATAGGATTATCCAATACCAAAGCCAAAAACTTAAAGAGAATGGCTGAACTTCTATTAGAGAGACATAATGGTATTGTTCCACAGACTTATGAAGAATTAGAGGCGCTTCCAGGCGTAGGACATAAAACAGCATCAGTAGTAATGAGCCAGGGTTTTGGATTTCCTGCTTTTCCCGTAGATACACATATCCATCGTCTGATGACGCAGTGGAAACTTACTTCTGGTAAAAATGTAGTGGAAACAGAAAAAGATGCCAAAAAATTATTCCCGGAAGAAGTATGGAACAAACTTCATCTTCAGATCATTTTCTACGGTAGAGAATATTCTCCGGCAAGAGGAAAAGGGGAGAAGGATTTTATTACTAAAATGATGTTTGAGAAGTAGAAACCCTGATGTTTTACCAAGCAAAATTCCCCTTCTCTGAAGGGATGGATTTTTGCACGGCAATAAGACGGGGTAGTTTAAGTAGTTACAGATCCAATAACCTTCTATGATAATTAATCTGCCCTAAGTGATAGTCCAAATGAGAAAGCAGGTGAATCAGAAAATAACCTGTTGTCATCTTATCTTCAAAAACAACAAGAGGATACTCTTTTTCCATTTCAGTCTCAGGAAGTTGGCTTAAAACCGAGTCTATCATGGCTGTTGTAGCTTCAATTTTTGCAATAAGTTCAGTTCTTGGGATATCTTTTAATGAAAATTCAAGTTCACGATGCCTTACATAGCCTGTATTTCCCAGCTGTGCTCCCATAAAATGATTAAGATTTCCGATCAGGTGCAGGCATAGGTTACCCGCAGAATTAGAGATGTTTTTATCAGTCTTCCAAAGGTTTTCTTCATTTTGATAGGCTTCAACTTCTGTTTTTAGCTTGTTCATGTCTCTGTGGTAAAGAGAACGTAAAGATGCTGTGATCATTGTGAGTGGTTTTAAAATTAAAAAATGGGACAATTAGTCCCATTTATATTGTGTGTTATTTTTGTTTTTTAGCCCAAAGCTCCATCTTTCTGTTCAGAACATCCAGTGGAAGGCATCCCTGGCTTAATACTTCATCGTGGAAGCTTGCCAGATTAAATTTGTTACCAAGTTCTTTCTGATATTTTTCTCTCAATTCACGGATTCTTAAAGATCCGATTTTATATCCTAAAGCTTGCCCTGGCATCGCCATATATCTTTCCACTTCAGCTACTGCAGATCCTTCATCATAAGAAATATTGCTCAGGAAATATTTAATAGCTTCTTCTCTGCTCATTTTTCCTGTATGTAAGCCTGTATCTACCACTAATCTTACCGCTCTCAGCATCTGATCGCTTAAATATCCCATTTTTTGGTAAGGATCTGTATATAGCCCAAATTCAGGCCCTAGAGTCTCACAATAATGGGCCCATCCTTCGCCATAAGCGCCAAACCATCCGAATCTCATGAACTTTGGAAGCTTTGTATTTTCCTGCTGAAGAGAAACCTGATAATGATGTCCCGGAATTGCTTCGTGTAAGAATAAAGATTCCATTCCTGAAGTAACATTGAACTTGGTAGGGTCAGGAAGCGGAACATAGAAAATTCCGGCTCTTTTTCCGTCCGGAGTTCCGGGAATGTATTCTGCACTGGCACTGGCTTCTCTGAATTTTTCCGTCTGTCTGATTTCAAACTTCGTTTTAGGTGTTACATTGAACATGGTCTTCAGCTTGGGAGTAATCTTTGTCAGAATACTGTTGAATCCATCTAAAACTTCTTTGGAAGTCTTATAAGGCATTGCTTTTGGATCTGTTTTCACATGCGTGATAAATTCTTCAAGTGTTCCCGAAAAACCAACCTGTTGCTTCACTTTCTCCATTTCTGCCCGAAGCATAGCAACCTGCTGCAATCCGATTTTATTGATCTCTTCAGGAGATTTTTTGGTTGTTGTCCAGCTTTTTACATAATACCCGTAAATTTCATTTCCGTTGGGAAGGCTGTTATATCCATCAGTATCTCTACCTTTTGGTAAATATTCTTTTTCAAGGAATGCTCCCATTTTAGTATAGGCAGGAATGATTTTCTTGGTAATGGCGTCTTTATAAAGTGCTGAAAATTTATCTTTTTGAGCCTGAGTAAAACTTTTCGGGAAATTTTTGATTGGGCCGTAGAAAATATTTTTATCCATATCCTGAGTGATGATTTCTTCAGCTTTCATTTGAGGAATCATTTTGACAATCAGTTTTTTAGGAAGAACCACTTTATTATTGATTCCATCACGGAAGTTATCTGTTGCTGCATCCATCCATTCCGGGAATTTTTCCATTCTTTTCAGCCAGTCGCTGTAATCTTTTTCCGTTTTGAAAGGCTGGCTTCCCTGTCCGCTTCCATACAATGGAAAGTTTAAAGGAAGGCCTCCGAACTGAGTGAACGGGATATATTCCGGATGATAAGCATAAGCTTCAATTTTATCTTTTAAAGTATAGTCCAATACATCATATACTACCTTATCTTCATCAGAAAGAGCCTTGTAATCTACATTTTCCAACTGTTTCTGTACAGAATTGTAAAAAGCAACTTCTCCTGAGATGAAATCTTTATCAATATTAATGGGAAGCTGGTCATTGTATCTCAGGTCTCCTTGAGCCGTAGCATCTAAAGGATATAACTTAAGATACTGTTCATAATAATTAGATGCAATAGAATCCAGGTTGGTAGGCGTCACCTTTGTAAGAGGAGAATCAGTCTTTTTGCACGAAGCAAGACCAACCATTAATCCCAGTCCCAGAATACTTTTCGATAAAATATTTTTCATGTTCAGAATCTTTATAAAACAAAAGTAAGTATTATTGGGAGATTCATACCATTGTATGAATTGATTTTAAAAAATAATATTCAAAATCCTTTTCACATTAAATCAATTTTTTATCTTTGTCTAAAACGTTTAACAATCATATTATTACAGTTCTTTTTTAAGGAAAAATGAAAGGGATTTTAAAAATTTACCATCCGGACGAAACGCTAAAATACAATATCAGAAATACTTATTGTAAAGCAGTTTATAGCAACCAGCAACATTTTTTAGAGGTTGAAATTATTACGGATGACAGTTTGGATCATGTAGATGATGATTCATTACAGTACAACTTTCCGCAGCTTTCACTTGAAGTCTTCGATTTCCCTATCGATTCTGCGGACATAGAAGGAAAAACAATCAAAATCAATGATTCTGACGAAGAAACCTATACAGAGGTAGACCTTTTCGATGATGAAGATGCTTATATCTACGATAATGAGCTTCTGTTCGAGAAAAATGAAGAAGGAGAACTTCAAGTGGTATGGAAGGGAACCATTGATGATTTCTACACCGGATCAGATACTCCGATTCCTTTTAGGCTAAAATGCGAGTTCAAGCAGGATGATATTGAAGTAGACGAGGACTAAACGTTACTTATCATTCTTTTTAATACCAGATTTCTTTTCAAAATTTCTTTTTGGAAAGAAATTTGCTTGTTTATAAATCATAACAAACTTTAAGTTGTTTTTAAGCAATTTTTAAGAGAGCAATTCATAATATTCCACTACATTTGTCGTTGAAACTTTAATAAAATTCACATTTAATGCTGTTAACGGAACTTTCTCAGATTTTATTTGCACAAATCACTACCCCTGCAGTTGCCACAGACAATTTAGAATTTTCATTCTGGAAAATCATGTTCCACGGAGGAGCCTTCGCTAAAATAGTGATGGTAACCGTATTGCTGTTGGGCGTATTTTCCCTGTACCTGTTTTTTGAAAGATTTTTCTTTATTAAAAGGCTTACTTCAAAGACGGATTCTAACTTCATGAATAATATTGAAGACTTTATTAGGGAAGGAAAAATAGAGGCTGCTGCTGATTACTGTAAAACACAGAACTCTCCGGAAGGAAGAATTCTTGAAAAAGGAATCTCAAGACTGGGACGCCCTGTTTCTGATATCGTAAGTGCTATGGAAGCTCAGGCTCAGGTAGAAGTGGCGAACATGGAGAAAAACCTGAATCTTTTGGCGGTAGTACCAAGTATTGCACCAATGTTAGGACTTTTGGGAACAGTAATCGGGATGATTATTGCATTCTTCAATCTTTCCCATGCAACAGGATCTTTTTCTCCGAAAACACTTTCGGAAGGTATTTATACGGCTTTAGGACAAACGGCTGTAGGTCTTGCAGTGGCAATTCCTGCCAACTTCTGCTACAATATTCTTTTAACAAGAATTGATAAGTTTGTATTGAAGGCTCAGAATATGTCAGGAGAATTTTTAGATCTAATCAACAAACCTTTATAAATCTTTCTTAAGATGAAAATTCAGAGAAGAAATAAAGCCAATCCGGAATTCAGTTTAGCAGCGATGACAGACGTTATCCTGTTGATGCTGATTTTCTTTATGATTACCTCTTCTGCGGCTAATCAGAGCGCTATAGAGGTGAATCTGCCGAAAGCCGGAGCAGTTGAAGATAATATTCCCAATCCTGTTATTGTAAGTATTAAACCGGATGGTTCTTATTTTGTGGATGATAATCCCGTAAATAAAGGAGAACTGGAGAAAATCATTTCGGATAAACTAAACGGACAGACGAATAAATCTTTCACG
The DNA here is from genome assembly GCF_001684955.1 of Chryseobacterium contaminans. Lineage (GTDB taxonomy): Bacteria > Bacteroidota > Bacteroidia > Flavobacteriales > Weeksellaceae > Chryseobacterium > Chryseobacterium contaminans. The sequence continues at coordinate 12,891 of NZ_MAYF01000279.1, forward strand.
ATCAGAGCCGATGAAAACACCATGCATAAAGATGTTGTTTTCGTAATGGAAATCGCTGAAAAACATAAATTTAACATTGCTATTGCAACCGTTAAGGATAAATAAATGCTAAGAATCATTTTTTAAGATGAGAAGCTACACCGCAAACAAAAACGAGGAAAACCGGGACCGGGTAAAGAGTGCATTACTCTCTATCCTGATTTGGGCTGCCATTCTGCTTTTTGTTTTTTACTATAAATTAAAACCTGAACTGGATAAAGAACCTGAAGTAATAACCACTATGCTGGTGAACTTCGGGGACAACAGAAATGGAAACGGTGCGGAAGAGCCTGCAGAACAGCCGGGGAGCTTAGCTGCTGAAACAGAAGTCGTAACGCCGGAGCCTGTAGAAGTTCCTGTTCCTGAAACAAAAACCGAAATAAAGCCAGAACCTGTTGTTAAACCTGAACCAAAGAAAGTTGAGGCTAAGGACAAGGTGATAACAGGAAATAATTCAAAAAATACAGTTGCTAAAAAAGAGGAATCTAAAAAGGCAGAAAAAAAGGAAGCTACAAGTACAAGTACTGCTAAAAATACTAAAAAGTCTGGAGCTGCTAAAGCCAACTCAAAAACCGGAAATGGAGATGGGCAAGGAAATGCTGCTATTGGGAAATTTCTCGGCGGAAAAGGGCAGAAGCCTGGCGGACAGGGTGATGGAAATGGTCCGGGAAATGCCGGAGACCCATTAGGAGGAGAAGGAAATGGTGATAGTAAAGTGGGGATTGATAGAAAACTTGTAGGATATATTCCCGGAACAATGGGAAGAGGTGGAGCACAACCATCTCACAGCTGTACAGCCAGTGGTTCTATTACAATTGCCTATACTGTGGACAAAGCCGGAAATGTAGTGTCTGCAAGAAGAACAGGAGGAATTTCAGATCCTTGCGTATCTTCTACATCCATTGCCTGGGTAAAGAAATATGTAAAGGCAGAGAAAGCCAATGTGTCTTCCAGCGGAACTTATAAAATTACATTCTAAAAAATACAAAAGCACTTTATTCAAGTGCTTTTTTTAATTCGTTGATTCTGTTAATCACCGGAAGTGCAAAGATTCCACTGGTTTGGAGATACAGCTCATAAAATGTCTTTGCTTTATCCTGAAAGTCTTTATTTTGCTCTTCTCTGCTTTTAAAGTAGAAAAGGTTTCCAAGCATTTCATAATAGTCTTTACGGTCTCTTTCCTGTCTTTCATTAACAAGTGTAATCATTTCTTCCTTGGTCATGGAGGCTACTTCTGTGAAATTCATTTTGAAGATATCTCTCATCAAAGTATCGAAATCCAGCTCTTTTTGCATTAAACTTTCTTCAGGTTTATCCAGAATCAGTTTTTCTAATGCCTGTGTTAACTGGCGGATGAGTCTTAGGGTAAATTCTTTATCTGTAATCATAATGGGTTTAAAGTTTTGAGTTTAATGTTTAAAGTTGCTGATAAACGGGTGAACAGTCTTTATTAAGCAAAGAATAAATAAGCCAATGCAATAGAAGTAATAATACCTACCAGATCAGCTAAAAGCATAGCAATTACCGTATATCTTGTATTCTTTATAGCTACGGCGCCAAAGTAGACTGCAATCACGTAAAACGTCGTATCTGAGCTTCCCTGCAGAACTGCTGCTAATTTCCCCTGGAAACTGTCTGCTCCGAAAGTAGCCATCGTATCTACCATCATTCCTCTTGCTCCGGAACCGGATAAAGGCTTGATTAATGCCGTTGGAAGTCCATCCACAAATCTTGGATCCAGGTGAGCTACATTGGCAACCCATTTCATGCCGTCAATGATAACATCAAAAACCCCGGAAGTTCTTAATAAGGAAATCGCGATCAGCATTCCAACCAGATAAGGGATAATCTTTACACAGGTAGTAAATCCTTCTTTAGCCCCTTCAATAAAGGCATCAAAAACGTTGATCTTTTTATAAACGGCTCCAAGTACAATGGCAAGAAAAATAAATAAAATAAGCCCATTGCTTAATACCTTACTGAAATCATCAAGCTCGTCTTTACTCAATTGTACAAGATAAACAACCAATAAAGCAATAATAGCTGAAATACCCCCAACGTAAGCAATTACGACAGGGCGAAGAAGATTAATTTTCTGATATAGGGAAACAATAATCATCGCTGCCAGAGTGGCTGCAAAAGTGGCAATCATACAAGGCAGGAAGATATCGGTTGGCGTTTTAGAGCCCATTGAGGCCCTGATGGCAATAATAGAAACCGGAATCAGCGTCATTCCTCCTGCATGAAGACAAAGGAACATGATTTGTGAATTGCTGGCAGTGTCTTTATTAGGATTTAAAGTCTGAAGGCTTTCCATTGCCTTCAATCCAAACGGAGTGGCAGCATTATCTAATCCCAAGAGATTGGCACTGAAATTCATCAGCATGTGGCCAAATGCAGGGTGATTTTTAGGAATATCCGGGAATAGTTTAGAAAAGAACGGTTGAATAAACCGGCTTAATAGATTAATTCCGCCTGCTTTTTCTGCAATACTCATGAATCCCATGAAAAGAGTCATAATTCCGATTAACCCCAAACATATTTTTACAGCGGTTTCTGAAGTTCCGATAACCCCATCAGCTTCCTGAATGCGGTAAACGGCTACATTTTGCTTTAAAGAATCGGTTTTATAATGAATTCTGCTGTCTGCAAAATCATTTTTCTTCATCAGGCTGTCCTTCACGATTGGTGACAGTGCGTTCATGGGTTGGGTTGCAATCTTCACCGTGTCACCACCTTTTCCAACTACCATATCGTTGAAAATGGTTTTGTAATGGCTTGATGAAATGTATTTTATACTGGCAATGGCAATGGCAATGATAATGAATGCCGACCAAATTCTGCTGAGAACCATTCGATTGATTTAATTGTTTAAACTTATCAAAAATACTTTAAACTGCAAAAGTCACAGAAGATTTTATTTTTTTAGTCCACTTAAATGAGGTTAAAATAATGCAACATAATAAAGTTCACATAAGATAAAAATCAAAGATTTAAAAAGCTTAAGTCTTTAATTCTTTTGTGGCTTAAATAAAGAGGTATTTACTCTTCCAGATAAACAAGATGCCCCTCAAAGTTGTCATCTAAGCTCTTTAAGACTTTAGCATCATCCATTTTTTTGATTAATCCTTCTATAAAAAAGCTTTTTTCAAAGAATTGTCGGTGGATTCCAGGTAAAAGTTCCATAAAATAATCCATTCCTAGCTTATTATTATGAAGATCCATCTTAGTTTCCAGAGGTTGGTTGGGAAACAATTCTTCATGAAGGTCGGTCATTCTTTTACAGAAATCCAGGGCCTTTTCAGGGGAAGAAATTTTGCAGCAATACATCATGATAAAGCAGCACCAAAGGGCATGTCTGAAAGCGTTTCCTATACCGTTATTAGATGCGGTTTCCGGGAATTTTGCCTGGGCAATGGTGAATGCCTTAACGGTTGCGTGAAAACTAAGTATGGCAAAAAGAGGATGAGGGAGAACAAGAGATAAGAGACGCATGATCTTCTTAAAACTCATACTCCTGATGGTGTTGAAAAATATTTTAAAAGTCCTCATAAATAAAAATCTCTCCCTAATTAGAGAGAGACTGTATTGTTTTTGTTACAGAAATTATGCTTTTACAGCTAATAAATTAACGGTTTTAGCAACAGTATCCTGAATTTCAGTTCTTTTTACAATGAAGTCAACAAATCCTTTTTCCTGTAAGAATTCAGAGGTCTGGAAGCCTTCCGGTAAGTCTCTACCGATAGTTTCACGGATTACTCTTGGTCCTGCAAAACCGATTAGTGCTCCCGGTTCAGCCATGATGATATCGGCAGTCATCGCGAAAGATGCTGTAATTCCACCAAAAGTTGGGTCACAAAGGTAAGCGATGTATAAAAGGCCGGCTTCTGAAAGCTGAGCCAATTTAGCCTGTACCTTAGCCAATTGCATCAAAGAGTAAGTAGCTTCCTGCATTCTTGCTCCTCCGGACTGACAGATAATCATATACGGAAGTTTGTGCTGGATACAGTAATCTACAGCTCTTCTGATCTTTTCACCCATTACAGAACCTAAAGATCCACCGATAAAAGCGAAATCCATACAAGAAACTACCATTTCAGTTCCTTTTACAGTTCCTACAGCATTTCTGATAGAGTCTGTAAGTTTAGTTTTTGCTTTTACTTCTTTTAAACGGTCTTTATAAGGTTTTGTATCCTTGAAATTTAAGATATCAATACTTTCAACATTGGCATCCAGTTCGGTAAATTTACCACCGTCAAAAAGGATGTCAAAAAATTCCGCACTTCCTATTCTCACATGAAATCCATCTTCAGGAGAAACGTAGTTATTTCTCTTTAATTCATCATGTTCCACAACTTTTCCTGATGGAGTCTGATGCCAAAGACCTTTGGGAACGTCTTTTTTCTCATCAGTAGAGGTGGTAATGTTTTTTGCTTTTCTTTTAAACCAGTCGAATGCCATTTTTAATTGTATTAATGTATAAATGTAAAATGTACCAATGTAAATGCACTCCGGGAGCCCTTTTTACATTGGTACAAATGTACAGTTCTTATTTTAAAGTATTTACGTTATTTAAATCTTCAAATGCTTGTACTAATCTTGTAGAGAAAGTTTCTTCACCTTTTCTTACCCAAACTCTTGGATCGTAGAATTTCTTATTAGGTTTTTCTTCTCCTTCAGGGTTTCCGATTTGAGTTCTTAAATAATCCACATTGTTAACCATATAATCTCTAACACCTTCTGTGTATGCAAACTGAAGGTCAGTATCAATATTCATTTTGATTACTCCGTAGTCAATTGCCTCTCTGATTTCTTCCAATGTAGATCCAGAACCCCCGTGGAATACAAAGTTAATTGGCTTAGCAGCAGTTCCGAACTTTTCCTGAACATATTTCTGAGAGTTGTCAAGGATTTTTGGGGTAAGAACCACATTTCCTGGCTTGTAAACTCCGTGTACGTTACCAAATGCCGCAGCAATAGTAAAGTTCTCAGAAATAGCTTTTAACTTTTCATAGGTATAAGCTACATCTTCAGGCTGAGTATATAGTTTAGAGTTATCAACGTCTGAGTTGTCAACACCATCTTCTTCACCACCAGTTACTCCGATTTCTACTTCAAGAGTCATCTGAAGTTTAGCCATTCTTTCGAAATATCTAGCTGAAATCTCAAGGTTTTCTTCTAAAGGTTCTTCAGAAAGGTCTAACATGTGAGAAGAGTAAAGAGATTTTCCTGTCTGCTTGAAGAATTCTTCGTTAGCATCCATTAATCCGTCTATCCAAGGTAATAATTTCTTTGCACAGTGGTCTGTGTGAAGAATTACTGTTGCTCCGTAAGCTTCTGCAAGAGTGTGGATGTGTTTTGCCCCTGCGATAGCTCCTAAGATTGCAGACTTTTGTCCGTCATTGCTTAATCCTTTCCCTGCATTGAAAGCAGCTCCACCATTTGAAAACTGAATAATTACAGGAGAGTTTAATTTCGCTGCAGTTTCCATCGTAGCGTTTACGTTGCTTGATCCAATTACGTTTACTGCAGGTAATGCAAATTTGTTTTCTTTAGCATACTGAAAGATATCAGTAACTAACTGACCTGTGGCAACTCCTGCCGGAAAAATTCTGCTCATGTTTTACTTTTTATTATAAAATTATTAGGTGTTTAATTTCGTGTAAAGGTAATCATTTTTAAGAAATCATTAATTTCTTTTATCTCGTCCCCAAAGTAGCTTCTGGCGGATGGTTTCATAAAAACTCAAATTGTTGGGCTGTACCAGAAGAAGCTGGAAACCGGCTTTTCTGATAATAATTTCCTTATCGGTTTCAATATGAATCAATCTGGAGTCTAAAGACAATGAGTATTGTGGTACCCTGCTTTCTACTCTGAACTTGATTTCCACTTTATCATTTACCACTAAAGGTCTCACGTTCAGATTGTGAGGAGCGATAGGAGTGATGACGAAGTTTTCGTTATTCGGGGAAATGATTGGCCCGCCACAGCTTAAAGAGTAAGCGGTAGATCCTGTAGGAGTGGAGATAATCACCCCATCTCCCCAAAATACATTCAAAAATTCGTTGTTAATATAAGAATCTACTGTAATCATGGAAGTGGTTTCCTTTCTTGAAACAGTTACATCATTCAATGCATAAGGGAAAAATCCTTCCAGATTGGGAGAGACTACTTCAATTACCGAACGACGACTGGTTTTGACGTCTCCTTTTAAGATAGAATCTAATTCTTTAAAGGCTTCTTCCTTTGTAAAGAAGGCAAGAAACCCGAGTCTTCCAGTATTTACCCCTACTACAGGGATCTCAAGGTCTTCAATAAATGTCAGAGAGTTTACAATAGTTCCGTCTCCACCGAAAGTGAAGAAAAGGTCTACTTCCTTATCAATAAGGTCCTGCTTACTGTTGAAAGTCTCGAAAATTTTTGAAAATTGAAGTGCTTCAGCCATTTCATCGTACAGAACAGATTTTACACCTCTGGTTTCAAGTTCAGAGATAAACTTGCTTAAATATAAAAAAGTATCAAGATCTTTTTTCTGTGAATATATGGCTGCCTTCATGTTATATTTCTATAAATTTTTGGAAAAAACCGAATCGGTCTTTAAACAGATCGGATTTCTCATCAGAATAGTATTTTTCAACAATTCTGTAGTCGTACCGGTCAAAAGTTGAGTCTATCGAGGCTAAGTTTTCATTGCTGATCTTGATGGTAATGTGAATTACCTCATCAGACATAAAGCTAATGAAGCCACCATAAAATTTCGAATTATTGCTTTCCACAATGTTGGCGATTTCCGTCATGGAATATTTTCTGGCAGGAGTTTCTACAGTAAGAATAGCTCCTGATTCTGAAAACAGCGGATAACGGGAGAGATCCTGAAAAATATCTTCACAGGTGATATACCCCAAATACTTTTCATTCTTGTTAATCACCGGGATCACATTGGAATTGAATGTATAAAACAGACGAATACTGTCCATAATATTATTATCTTCCAAAATGGCAAATCTTTCGATCTGATGCTCAAGTTCCTTCAAAGTTCCGCCATCTTCTTCGTATAAAAAGTCCTTGGCAAGAGCTCCGTAGAAGTGATGGGATTTTTTGATGAAAACATGAGAATATCCAAAGTCTTCCAATGTATTTCTGGCCGACTCTATAGAGTCCGACAGGCTAAAACATGGGAAATCTTTTGAGATATAGTCCTTGATAAACATTGTGCTAATTTATAAAAAATTAAACGAATCTGTTTCTGAAAACATGACTTTTTTTGAGTTCAAACAAAAAAAGTGCCGTTAAAATTTGTTTGTAAAGAAAAAAAAAGTACCTTTGTCGCCTTTCATTTTTACTTTTTATTAGATTTATTTCAAACTGCACTGTCTGTTAATGACATATGCAGTTTTTTTATTTTAGAGCCTTTGCAAACTCCCACATCACAATTCCACCACATACACTTACATTAAGAGAATGTTTGGTTCCAAGCTGGGGAATTTCTAAGAAAACATCCACATTAGGCAATACCTCATCGCTGATTCCTTCCACTTCATTTCCTAAAATTAAAGCATACTTTTTGGATTTATCAATCGTGAAATCTGTAATCATCTGGCTACCGGTAGTCTGTTCAATTCCTATGATTTCATAGCCTTTGCTTTTCAAATCCGAAATTGCATTGTTGGTATCTTCCTCGTGAGCCCAGTCTACACTTTCCGTAGCTCCAAGTGCCGCCTTGTGAATCTCACGATGTGGCGGTTGCGGTGTAATTCCGCAAAGGATTATTTTTTCAATTAAAAAGGCGTCTGCCGTTCTGAAAGCAGCACCTACGTTGTGCATACTTCTGATATTATCTAAAATGATGACCAACGGAATTTTTTCAACTTTCTTAAATGTTTCTACATCTATTCTGTTAAGTTCCTCCAGTTTTAGTTTCTGTACCAATTGTATTATTTTGTTGAGATTAATTTTCCGTCTTTATAGACCTCTGTTTTTTCAATGCTTCCGTCTTCGCGGTAATGGATTCTGTTGCCATTCCATTTGCCATTGACGAATTCTGTTTCACGCTGCAGTTTTCCAGATGGATAAAATACTTTCCATTTTCCGGTGGCAATTCCGTTGTCGTACTGGCCCCATTGCTTTACTGATTTTCCGTCTTCATGAAATGTCTTGGTTTCACCCTGCAGTTTATCGAATTTATAATTTGAAATTTCTGTAACCTTTCCGGCAGGTGAGTAAAAAGTAGCAGTAAGACTGTTGTCATAAATATTCTTTTCACCGTTTCTGAATACTTCTTTAGAAGTCAGGACTCCGTTTTTATCATAATATAACCATTCCTTGACCTTATAATCTTTCTTAAATTCACCCTTTGATTCCACCTTCCCATTATCATAATAAAAAGTAGCATCACCATCCTGCTTTCCTTTTTTCCATTCAACTACATATTTTAGTTGCCCGTTGTCATAGAACTGTTTGCAGGTTCCTTCCTGCAGACCGTCTTTATATCCACAAGGTTTCTGTGCCAAACCCATGATGGAGAAAGAAAAAAACAATAAAAAAATGTATTTCATAGCTATTTTTATTTCAAAAATAGTAAAATACTTATATTTGATTCAAAAATATACTATGAAAAAATTATTCACTTTATTCATACTGATGTTTGCTTTTTTGCATACACAGGCGCAGAATACATACTATCCGCAAGCTTTCTTTGATAAAAAAATGGCTCGCGATATGCTTGCTTTCGGGAATTCAACGATTGAAGGGGTAGCTTCTACCAAACAAAAGAACAATTGGGGGATTAAGCCTTTGCTTGGACAGAAACATTATGCTCCTAAAGGAACAGTGGTTATGCTTTTTCCGGTAACTCCTTATTTTGAAGAGTTTTATAATATGAGGAAGAAGTATGAAAATAAAAAAACAACGGTTTATATGTCTGAAGAGGCTTTTAAATATAGAGTAGAAGCTTTAACAGATGACCACGGACGATTTAAATTTGAAAAACTCAAACCCGGTAAATATTATCTTGAAACTATTGTAAACTTTACGGCAACAGGAAGTTATCAGCAGCAGACCGGAACAACGGATACTTATAATGGATTGGGTACTTATCTGTATTCATCACCCATTTATTCCACCTTTTTCTATGGTTATGATGCTGCCAACCGAGAAAGTAAGTTTGTAGAGATTAAGGAAGACGGGGAACTAAAAGAAATCAACCTTTAAAAGGTTGATTTTTATTTTCTGCTCATAATCTGATGAACATTTTTTTCAATATTTTGGGCTATGGTTTCCATTGGGATGTCATTCTCATCGTTATTGAAAGGGTCTTCAATCTCTTCTGCAATCAGTTCAAGGCTCATCAGTACATAATAGACAAAAACGGTAAGCGGGATCATGAAAAGGCCAATGGTAATTACATAAGCTATTGGAAGCGCAAATACATATAAAATGATGAACTTCTTAATAAATGAAGAGTAAGAATAAGGAATAGGAGTATTCTTAATCCTTTCACATCCACCGCATACTTCAAGAAAGCCTGAAAGTTGAGTATCCAGATACAGCATTTCAACCTCTGAAATCTTGCCTTCTTTTTTTAATTGATTCAATTTATGACTTAAAAGAATGACAATCTCACTTGGCCCATGATTTTTTAAAGACTTTTCAATTTCTGAGTAATCTTCATCTAATGCTAAACGGGTAGATTCTTTAGAAAGATGTTTGGCTAAAAAGTGAGGGAAATATTTTAAATACCTTGAAATCTGTTCTGCATCCTGACGGTCATCCTCAAGAATGGTGTTGATTTTTATCGCCAGGTTCCGGGTATCATTCACCAGCTTTCCCCATAATTTTCTTCCTTCCCACCATCGGTCATAGGCTGTATTGGTTCTGAAAACCAATAATAGAGATAATACAAATCCCAGTAAGGAGTGAATCATTCCCACATTACTGATTCCGGATTTTGCTGTAAGATGAAAGTATTCTACTTCCAGGTATTGAATTCCCCAAGAGTATAATCCTATCAGAATCATGCTTGGGAAAAGAATCTTCAGGGTGTCACTTTTGTGTAAACTGAAAAGGATTTTAAGGAAGTGTTTCGTGTTGTATACTCTCATAAATTCGCTTAATACTACAAATATAAATTTTTCAGAATAAAATAGAAAGTCTGAAGAGGGAGGTTGGAAGAGGTTTGCAGACAAATAGTAACTTCCAGCATCCCTCCTCCAGCTTCCAGCCTTTTCATCTTAATTTTTGCAGTTTTCAAAAAAACACTATTTTTATTTCGCATTAAATACCAAGTACATGATCCTCGAAAACGTAGATGTAGTAACTGATATCAGTAAAGAAGATTTTCAGAAGAATTATTTCAAAAAGCAGAAACCTCTTTTAATTAAGAATTTTGCAAGCCGTTGGGATGCTTTTGACAAATGGAATCTTGCCTATATCCGTGAAAAGGCAGGCGACCAGGTTGTTCCTCTGTATGATAACAAACCGGCTGATGCGGCTAAAAGTTCTGATGCTCCGGTGGCTAATATGAAGATGAAGGATTATATCGATACGATAAAAAGTAAGCCTTCAGATCTTAGGATTTTCTTCTATATCATTACAGACAGGCTTCCTGAACTGCTCAAAAACTTCACCTATCCTGATCTGGGAATGAAGTTCTTCAAAAGGCTTCCTACTTTATTTTTTGGAGGAAGTGAAGCTCATGTGCTGATGCATTACGATGTAGATTTAGGCGATTTTATGCACATTCATTTCGAAGGAAAAAAAAGAATTCTTTTATTCGATCAGAAACAGTCTCCGTTTTTATACAAAGTACCATTATCTGTTCACACCATCTATGATGTAGATTACGAAAATCCTGATTACGAGAAATTTCCGGCATTGAAATATGCAAAAGGATATGAGATTTTTATGGAACATGGAGATGCTCTTTTCATTCCAGGCGCATTCTGGCACTTCAACAGATACCTTGAGCCTGGATTTTCACTTTCATTAAGAGCGCTTCCGAATAAGCCGAATGTTTTTGCCAATATGCTGTATCATGTTTTTATCATGAGGTATACAGATAAGATTATGCGTAAGCTGTTTAAAGCCAAATGGGTGGATTATAAGCAAAAATGGGCGTATAAGAAAAGTTCAGAGGCGTTGGAAAAGCATTTACAGAAAGGGAATTAGTCTGATAAGATGGAAGATGGAGGCGGGAAGAGGGAAGTTATTTTTGCCGAAAAGTGAATGTAAGCCATTCCTAATAAATATCTGGTTTTATATTGCGTTATTGCGTCGTTGTCATTGACTACGTCGAATCTTCGATTTCTGACGAAGGAAGAAACTCTTATATATTTACAGAGGTGTAGAAGTCTCCTGTCAAATAGTAACTTCCATCTTCTTCTTCTGGCTTCCAGCTTTACTACGCATCTTACTTGTTAATGAGTCCGAAGATCTTAGCATCCACAAACTTTCCTTTTTCAAAAAAGTAGTCTCTGAGGGTTCCTTCTTCCTGGAAATTCACGGAAGTTAAAAGCTTTTCGGAGGAAATATTAGCTGGATCTATAAAGGCATTTACCCGATGTAATCTCATGCTTTCAAATCCGAAGGTTAAAATAGGAAGAATAGCTTCTTTCATATAGGCTTGTCTCCAGAAAACAGGATTCAGTTCATATCCGATTTCAGCTTTGAAATGTTCCCTATACCAGTTATGATAACCACAGGTTCCAATCACTTTGCCATTGGATTTCAGTTGTAAAGCCCAACGGAAGCCTTTCCCTTTTTCAAATTCACTGTTGAAATGCTGGATGATTTTTTGCGCATCTTCGATAGACTTGAATGCTTCAAGATCATAATATTCCATAACTTCTTCTAATGAAAAATATTCGAATACATCTTGGGTGTCATTAAGGGTAAGCTGGCGCAGAATAAGTCTTTCAGTTTCTAAAACAGGAAATTCCATGGATGTGATTTTAGGGTGAAAATACGATTAATTCCTGATAGGGAAAAGTTATTCGGGGATAACCGTGAAACAATTCTGCAACGCTGGATTTATTTTTTTAAATTTGGGGCTCATTTTTTACTATGGCAAAATCGAAGAAGGAAACCCCGTTAATGACTCAATATAATACCATCAAGGGCAAATACCCTGATGCGCTTTTACTTTTCAGGGTAGGGGACTTTTATGAAACTTTTGGGCAGGATGCCGTGAAGACCTCCCAAATACTGGGTATTGTTCTTACAAAAAGAAATAATGGAGAAGGAAGTGTAGAATTAGCCGGATTTCCGCATCATTCCATCGATTCTTATCTTCCAAAATTGGTAAGAGCGGGAATGAGAGTTGCTATCTGCGATCAGCTGGAAGATCCTAAAATGGTCAAAGGAATTGTAAAAAGAGGGGTTACAGAACTGGTAACTCCCGGAGTGACTTTTAATGATCAGGTTTTAAATTCCAAGAAAAATAATTTCCTGCTTTCCCTGCATAAAGAAAAAGAAAAATATGGAATAGCCTTAGTAGACATCTCTACCGGTGAGTTTCTGGTAAGTGAAGGAAATCTTGAAAAGCTCCTACATATTGTCAATACTTTTGACCCGAGTGAAATTATTTTCCAGAGAAGTGCACAGATTCCGGAGCAGATTAAGAATAAAAATGCTTTCAAATTGGAAGATTGGGCTTTTCAATACAATTTCGCCTATGAGAAATTAACCAGTCATTTTAAAACCAACTCTTTAAAAGGATTTGGCGTAGAAGGTCTTCCGTTAGCTATTACAGCAGCAGGAGCTATTTTTGCCTATCTGGTAGAAGATACGCATCATAATTTGCTTTCTCATATCACCAAACTTCAGATTATTCCACAGGAAGATTATCTGATGATGGATAATTTTACTTTAAGAAACCTGGAAATCGTATATCCAAGCAATCCACAAGGAAAATCATTGCTGGATATTATTGATAAAACATCAACCCCGATGGGAGGAAGGCTGTTGAGAAGGAGGATTATTCTTCCTTTAAAATCAGTGGATGAAATTTCCAGAAGGCTTTCCCTGATTGATTTTTTAAACGAAAACGATCATCTTAAATATGAAATAGGGCAGCTTTTAAAGTCAATTTCTGATCTTGACCGATTAATGGGGAAACTGGCTGCTGAAAAAATATCACCTAAAGAACTTGGCTATTTGCGTCAGAGTTTGATTAATATTCACAAGATCAAAGATTTATTGCATCCGCATGCAGATGTACTGGCTTGGTTAGAGCCTTTATTTGATCTTGAAGAACTGATTAAATTCCTTCAAAACCATCTTAATGAAGAACTTCCGGTGAGTATTGCCAAAGGAAATGTAGTAAAGGATGGCGTTTCTGAGGAACTGGACAGATTGAGAAATCTTCAGAGTAAAGGGCGAGGATTCCTTGATGAAATGTGTCAGAGAGAGATTGAAAGAACAGGGATTACCAGTCTTAAAATTGATTTTAATAATGTTTTCGGATACTATATTGAAGTCCGGAATACCCATAAAGACAAAGTTCCGGACGACTGGGTAAGAAAACAGACTCTTGTGAATGCCGAACGATACATTACCGAGGAATTAAAGGAGTATGAAAACCAGATCCTGGGTGCTGAAGAAAAAATAAGCGTTCTTGAACATCAGCTGTACAGAAATGTGTGCTCTGAAACAATGGTTTATATCGATCAGATTCAGGGGAATTCCAATATTATTGCCCAGATTGACGTGGCGGCAGGATTGTCGGAACTGGCAGTTTCAGAAAGCTATACCAAGCCTATTCTGAATGACGGTTATGCTATTGATCTGAAAGAAGCAAGACATCCCATCATTGAAAATGCGCTTCCGCTAGGAGAAAAATATATTCCGAATGACATCTTCCTGGATAAAGATTCCCAGCAGATCATTATGGTGACGGGGCCAAACATGGCCGGTAAATCAGCAATTCTTCGTCAGACGGCTATTGTATGTCTTTTGGCCCAGATCGGAAGTTTTGTGCCTGCTAAACATGCGGAAATCGGACTGCTGGACAAGATCTTTACAAGGGTAGGGGCAACAGACAATATTTCTGCAGGAGAATCTACTTTCATGGTAGAAATGAACGAAGCTGCCAATATCCTGAATAATATCTCAGAACGAAGCCTTATTCTTCTGGATGAAATTGGCCGTGGAACTTCTACCTATGATGGGGTTTCCATTGCATGGGCTATTGCAGAATATCTTCACCAGCATCCTACACAGGCGAAAACATTATTTGCTACGCATTACCATGAACTGAATGAGATGACCGTGAATTTTGAAAGAGTGAAGAACTTCCACGTTTCCATTCAGGAAAATAAAGGGAATATTATCTTCATGAGAAAGTTGGTTCCGGGAGGTAGTGAACACAGTTTCGGTATTCATGTGGCTAAACTGGCTGGGATGCCTGCAAAGGTGGTAAACAGGGCCAATGAGATCCTTAAAACCCTTGAGGCTAGCAGAACTCAGGAGGGAGGAAATTCAGAGAATATCAAAAGGGTAACTGAAGAAAATATGCAGCTATCTTTCTTCCAGCTGGATGATCCTGTTTTGGAGAATATCCGGGAAGAACTTACCAAGATAGATATCAATACTTTAACACCAATTGAAGCTTTAATGAAGCTTAACGCCATAAAAAAAATGATTGGAGGATAATCCAATCATTTTTTCTTTTTATAAGTTAAAACTTTGATTAACAGCAGTATCCGTCTTTGCCTCTAGGGCCGATGATCATGAAATGACTGCTTACTCCTCTAAGCTTGCATAGGTCTTCTGCACAGTTAGCTATAGCACCACCGCTGATTTCTTTAAGCTCAGCTTTGGTAAGTTTCTTTTTGTGATTGATTGATTTTTTCATATTTTTTAATTTGTTTGGTTTTGATTAATGGGTTGGATTCTGAATGGACTTAACAGCAAGGGCCATCCTGAATTCCATACACTCCATATTGTTCTTCTCCGGTATTTCGGTCAAAACAACTGAATACCAGCGGGCAGATAGGTCCTGCTCCGTTGATGGCTTTCATTTCTCTCTTTGTAAGTTTCTTTTTTTGATTCATTGATTTTTTCATAATAATTTTAGTTTGGTTAAAAAGCTAATGTACATTTTATTTCAATAACTCAATACTGTGTGAACAATTAATTTAATAGTTTATTGTACCTGTTAACAAACTTTAACAGTTTGATAATCATGGGTGAAGGCTGCAATTGTTAAATTTGAATATGAAGAATGTCCTAACAATTCTGGTTGTATTTTTGTGCTGTACTCTCTGCAATGCCCAACAGACGGAAGTTTCTGCTCTGAAATATGAAGATTTGGAAAAGAAAATTCAGTCGGAGAAAGATAAATTTCTGGTAGTAAATTTCTGGGCAACTACCTGTGCGCCTTGTTTGAAAGAGCTTCCTCACTTTATGGAGGTCAATAATCAATATGCTGGCAATCCTAAGTTTAAAATGCTACTGGTATCCTTAGACAGGTTAGTAGATAAAGAAAAGGTTTTAAAATTCATTAAAAATAAAAGTCTGACGGCTGAAGTTGTCCTTTTAGATGATATTAAAAGAATGAATATCTGGATTCCAAGATTTGAAAAAGAATGGGACGGGAATATTCCGGTCACCATTTTTTATAAAAACGGAGAGAAAATACACTTCAATGACGGAGAAATGAGTAAAGAAGAACTCGAAAAAACAATTACTGAAAATCTATAATCAATAAGAGTATGAAAAATATGAAAACATTAATAGCAGCTTTCATTGCCGGATTAGGTTTGTTAAGTTTTACAGCGGTGAATCATGATAAAAATAAACCTCAAAAAGAGATCATTTCAACAGTAAAAGGGTATGAAGTAGGTGATGAGGCTACAGATTTCAAGCTTAAGAATATTGATGGGAAAATGGTTTCTTTGAGTGATTTTAAAACGGCTAAAGGATTTATCGTGATTTTTACCTGTAACCATTGTCCGTATGCCAAGAAGTATGAAGACAGGATCATTGAGCTGGATAAAAAATATAAAAGCCAGGGGTATCCGGTAATTGCCATTAACCCAAATGATCCGAATGTGCAGCCGGAAGATGGTTATCAGCAGATGATCGAAAGGGCAAAACAGAAAGGTTTTACTTTTCCGTATTTAGTAGATGAAGGGCAGAAAATTTATCCGCAGTACGGAGCCACAAAAACGCCGCATGTTTTTGTATTGCAAAAGCAAAACGGGAAAAATATCGTAAAATATATAGGAGCCATTGATAACAATTACGATAACCCCAATGATGTATCAGAATACTATGTCCAGAATGCTGTAAATGCCCTGTTAAAAGGAGAGTTGCTGAAAATGACAAAAACGGTTGCCATCGGATGTACAATCAAAGTAAAGAAATAATATATTTGCCAGAATAAAAATCGGTGTTTGTAAAAATGCCGATTTTTTATGCCCGAATTTTAAAAACATCAACATGAAATTCCAATATAGCCTGAAATATTTACTTGTTTCCATTGTTATTTTCCTTATTGAGGTGCTGATTGCTACAAAGCTGAAAGATATTTTCTTCATAAGAGCTTATCTTGGGGATGTGATTGTTGTGATGCTTCTTTATACTTTAGTAAAAAGCTTTTTAAGGATAAACAATGAAAAACTGATTTTTGGGATTTTAATTTTTTCCTGCTTTGTAGAATTTGCACAATATTTCAATATTGCAGAAAAACTAGGCTTCCGTCCTGGAAGCCTGATGTATATTATTATTGGAAATTCTTTTTCCTGGATAGACATTCTGTGTTATGCTGCAGGTTGCCTGTTGATTTTTATTTGGGTTAAACTTAATTCAAGACCACAACAGGCTATTTCAGATTAAAAATCAAAGGTTGTCGCATCACACTTCTGACTTTTTTGCCATCCTGTTCAGCAGGAATCCACTTTGTTTTTACCATTTTAAGAGCCCTCAGAAATTCATCTCTTACCATTGCGTGCTCATAGGACTCTATTTTAATATCAATCATATTGCCTTCTGTATCTACAATAAAGTTGGCAGAAGCTTTTGCGCTCATAATTTCAGCCCTTACTAATGGTGAAGTCCGGAAGTTTTTCAGTACTTCTGTTACAAAGGCTCTGTGCCCGCCAGGAAATTCAGGTGTTTTATGTGGTGCAGATTCCACAGGTGCCGGAGGTTCTGGCTTCGGAAAAGTCGTAGAGTCTTTCTGGGCATTTATAGAAACAGCCCAGAAAAGCATGGGAAAAAACAAGAATTTTAACATAGATTGAAAATTATCTTCCGAAACTGTCATATTTATCTTCCGCATACTTGATAAAGCGGTTAAGTAAGGCTACATTATCCTTTTCCATAGGAGAAAGTTCATTGTCTACATTATTGGAAACAGGAATATACCAGTCCGTTTGCTCAAAGAAATCCCTGTAAGTTTCTTTTTTAAAGGAATAGCCATGTCTCGCAAATACTGAATTTTTGATGATCTCCATATCCAGTTTTCTTAGGTTTTTGAGATCCTTTTCAGTGAGTTTCTGTTTAGAGGCATTCAGTTTAAAAACGGCATCAGAAGCAACCCGGTTCTTTGATGTTGTGTAGCTTTCGGTTTTTCCGTCACTATCCGTATATTTTTCTACAAAATCTTTAGGATTGTTCCAGTCTACCAGATTGGAATCAGGGTCCAGCATAAAGTTAGGGTTATAAACAAAGTCTTTTTTGATGAGTTTGAGTGTTTTTATAGGAGCCTTTACCGCTTTTTTATTAAAGGCATTCCATTTTCCGGTTAAGCTGTCTCCATTCAGCTTTATCTCGAATCTGCCATCCGTTTTGTCGTTTCCCGGCTCATCCAACACAAAAGATTTTGAAGTCTCATTAAAAATACCTTTTACAGGACGCTGGTTTCCGTTTACAATACTTTGTCCGTAAACACTGTCTTTGGTAATTCTGTTGATTTTTATGGAGATTTTTTTGTAAACATTCTCGTCATATTCAGAGCCGTCCACATCATCAACTACCTTCTCCATTCCGGCAAAATCACCCGTGTAAACACCATAGTATTCTTTATGAATTTCAGGAACAACAACGGAGTCTTTTTGGGCGGTTAAGGAATCTTTATTGGATTCATTTATTTTCCCATCTTTTTTGCAGCTTATCAAGGAAACTGCAAGCAGGGAAATCAAGGTGTAATGTAAAGTTTTCATATCTGTTTTTTTGTAATTAAATAGTCAATGATAAGGATATTGGGAATCCAGCCCAGCCATGCAATGATTTGGTAAACGTCCATGGGATTGGGATGGAATAAATATACGATAATAACTTTCCACATTCGTAATGTGATGGCTGATAATGTAAAAGCGAAGCTCCGCCACATCCATTGTTTGTGCTCTTTAAACTTTTTTCGTCTGGCCAGCTGATAAGCTTTG
>NZ_MAYF01000280.1 GCF_001684955.1 Chryseobacterium contaminans
TTAATTTTATCATCTTCTTCTGCCTCCCAAGCCAAACATTCCGAGAATGGCTTTTGCACCTTCCCGCATAAGTGTATTGGTAAAGGTTCTTCCCGCCTGGCTCTGCAATACCTGTTCAAACATTCCAGGTTCTTCTTTTACTGGTTTTGTTTTTTGGTTAGGAGTTGGATTTTGAGCCGCCTGCTCCATTCTGTTGGTTAGCATTTCATAAGCAGATTCTCTATCTATTGCCTGCTCATATTTAGCTACCATGGCTGAACTGGATGTTAATTCTGTAATTTCCGCCTCACTCAGAACATCCATCCTTGATTCCGGAGAAATAAGATACGTATGAACTAACGGTGTAGGAATACCTTTCTCATCCAAAGCAGTTACAAATGCTTCACCAATTCCTAAATTCTGGATCAGATTGGAAGCATTATAAAATTCTGTAGTA
>NZ_MAYF01000282.1 GCF_001684955.1 Chryseobacterium contaminans
ACGCCGCCATATTGCTCAGTGAGTTTCGTGTGATAAGGAAGGGCGCCCTCGGTGTAAAGGTCCAAGAGATTACCTTGATTGAGCGTCAATATGTGTTCGCGTGTGGTGGAGAAGAACACAAGTACGAACCAGTAATGAACGACGGGCTCGGAGGAGCGGGCAAGTTGCGCAAGGCGCGACGCTTTCGCCGGCGCGAGATCGTCGCAGTGCCAACAACGGCCGCTACCGCTGCGGCAATGCACAACGAGAAGAGTTTGAACATGGCGCGAACGCACGCAAACGTGCGATGGGACGAAAGGAGGGAAGAGAAGTAACAACAGGGCCTCGAACAGTATTTCAATATATAACTTCTCATGAGGTCGACACGGGTATCGCGGCGTGCCTAGCCCAATCGTGTGGCGTATATTGCGCTTACCAGAAGCCTTACCACAAAG
>NZ_MAYF01000283.1 GCF_001684955.1 Chryseobacterium contaminans
CCAGTAGTGCGTCATCGCGCGCAAGGTTCAGGTCGAGTCGGTCGTAAGCTCTGAGCCGGCTCGTTCTCCAATGCTTAACCACGGCTCCTGAGAAGAGCTAAAAATGTAAGGACTGTCTGCGCCTGTGCTGCCATACACGTACATGCTGGAAGATTGTGAGGCTTCCACCTGGCAGGGTAGTTCGCTAGGATGAGAGTATAAATGGAAGGGCTATCTGCGCCTATGGCATGATACACATACATGCTGGAAGATCGTGAGGCTTCCACCTGGCATGGTAGTTTGCCAGGGGATGCGGTAGCGACAATGCCTGCGCCGATCTGTGGACATTCGTCCTCATCGGTCTGCGCAGATCTGATGATTTGTCGGCACTGATTCCAGATGAGCAAACAGCTCAGCGCGGTGAGCTGGCTCCAGTAGTGCGTCGTCGCGCGCA
>NZ_MAYF01000284.1 GCF_001684955.1 Chryseobacterium contaminans
GATATTGAGCAAGCTACCATTAAGCGCCGCTCAAAGCTGCTATCCTCTACCCTGCTTGTGCTGCCAGTACGTACTAAGCCACTAGTCTCTGATGCAGTCATCTGCACTTTTAATATAAGCGTATTTAGATCTTGTTGGAAGTACCTTCGTGTAACTAGTGCAAGAGACTGGCACGGAGAATCCGTTCATTCGGAGATCGTGACCGTCGCCGGGACGTTCATAGATGCTTCTGTTGCGTAGGATCGACATACAGTGTGCGACTTCTAGCCAGGGGGTTGCGCAGCCGAAGTCATGCGTGAACCTTCTCATTATATGTGAACAAGTCGGCACGGCTGTCTCTGCATCGAAGTTCGCCGTTGTATGTATGGCGAATCTCTATAACATTAGGCCCGGGTGTCAATGATCTTGGGTGAATCACGAGCACAGGTAGGCA
>NZ_MAYF01000285.1 GCF_001684955.1 Chryseobacterium contaminans
GCGATGTCTCGCATATCGGCGGCAGATGTAGCTCGCCTCGCTCCAAGATATTTTCCGATACTTACAACTCCTCCTGGTCATGGGTATTGCTGGAAGACTGATGCTGTGCGTCGATCTCAGCAAATAGGGCCCGCCGCTGGCGGGAGTGGGGCACACGCCTCGCCCTGCGATACCACGGCTGCTTCGGGACATACTCCACCGGCTTAAGTTCAAACGGCCCCTCTACGATCCGTAACTCCTCCTGTTCGAACTTATGGAGCGTGGAGAGCCAGGCCTGTCGGATATGATATGAGACACCCGAATGATTGATCAACAAGACTAGACAAACCTCATCGTAACAAGCCCGCGGCAAACCACACGGCGCGACAGATGCTTGGTTGATTCTGGTTGAGGGTTCACGGTAGCGGGGGTTGGCACCGGGTTTCTGACGGT
>NZ_MAYF01000286.1 GCF_001684955.1 Chryseobacterium contaminans
TGTAACTATATTAGGACTTTCATCATATACATCTGGAGATCAATTATGTAAAGGAGCAGCACCTACTTTAAAGAAGAATCCTATAAAGATTAATACTATTCCTAAACTTATACCTTGTAAGATAGCTTGATTTTCAGTTACAAAAATAAAACTATAAATAGAATCAAAATGAGTAATACCAGTATAAGTATAAATAATAGCAGCACCTAATAAAATAATACAAGAAGATAAACTACCTAATAAAAAATATTTTAATCCTGCAGATACAGCAGAACCTAAATTTCTATAAATAGAGGCTAAAATATATACACCAAAAGATTGTAATTCTATACTTAAGTATAAGGAAATTAAATCTGAGGATGAAATTAATAAACTAGCACCTACTGTTGATAGTAAGGCAAGTAAAGTATATTCTCTAGGAATACTTTTTTT
>NZ_MAYF01000287.1 GCF_001684955.1 Chryseobacterium contaminans
AGCAGAGAGAAACGCGAGCTCCGCGTTCTCCGACACCGTTCCCATGAGCGCGGACAACGTCAACGGCCCGTCAAAGAGCTCGAACGCGCTTTGTGTTGGATCATGCAAATTCTGCGATCCGTGACATGCGAAATGTACCCATGGGTGTCGACGCACTGCAGCGAGGACTGTCTCGAGTCTTGCCTCATCGTGTTCGCAGAACGTGTTATCCTGGCTAGGGAGGAGTGCACGAAGGCGAGCACTTTCCTCGCGGACATATTTGAGCGGCGATAAACCAGAGCGAGGAGTTGCTGGCTGTGTGACTAGCAACATGGTGGGCTTCAGTCTGGATCGATTCTCTGCCATATCGCTACATCGTAGCAGAGCGGAGAGCGATGGCGTATACGAAGAGACGACATAGTCCCACGTGTGCTGTTCGTCCTCGGACTTGT
>NZ_MAYF01000288.1 GCF_001684955.1 Chryseobacterium contaminans
TGAGGAGGGGATGATGGTGGCGACCAGTTCCGGGCGAAGACGCGGGAGTGAGATCCCCTTTTTCCCACGTTTCTAAACGCCGATTCAAACCGCCTTATGGACCTACGTCGATGTACTCATTTGTCACAATCAGGTATCATAAGCTTATAGTGTCCACTAGGCCAACTCTGCTTCAGCACCTAACCTAGACACACAACAGGACTACGCCACCTACACCACTCTGCATAATCGCTGCTCAATTTCGGCTTCCATCATCTTCTGAACATTTAGCTCGTATCGTGCCGTGGATGGAAGGCGCCGTAGTTCTGAACGTTCCTGGATCATGACTGGAAAGGTGCTTCTGTCGTAGAGTAATACTTTCGAACGATCGTCCTATCCGTCGTCGCTCGACATGACAGGCTCGCTTGGCAAGGGTCATTGGAGAGGAGAGA
>NZ_MAYF01000289.1 GCF_001684955.1 Chryseobacterium contaminans
ATGGTCGGTCACCCCGTCGAGACGTTCTGCACGATCCTAGACCTCAAGAACGTCTCGCTCTCCAACTTCTGGCGCGTCAAGGACTATGTGGGCAAGGCGACGCAGATCGGACAAGACCGCTACCCCGAGGTCATGGGGAAGTTCTACATCATCAACGCGCCCTGGGGATTCGGCGCCGTTTGGAGCGCTGTCAAGGGCTGGCTCGATCCCGTCACGGCGGCCAAGATCGACGTGTGCGGAAGCGACTTCAAGGCGAAGTTGCTCGAGCAGATCCCCGCGGAGAACCTCCCGAAGGAGTATGGCGGGACTTGCGCTTGTCATGGGAGCTGCTCGCTCAGCGATGCCGGGCCATGGAATGACGCAGAGAAGCCGGCTGAGGCGTCCGCACCGGCGCCGGCGACGGCAGCGTAAGGGTTGGATGTAAATGACA
>NZ_MAYF01000290.1 GCF_001684955.1 Chryseobacterium contaminans
GAAATTGATTATCTGAACTGGGTAATATTAGTTAACCAGGCCGTAAAAACCAAGGCAGATTATATTGACAGCCTGGAAAGGTTAAATCAGATAGGAGCGGAACTTAATTTCTTAATTTCAAAATAACAGCGTCATGCAATTCAAAATAATATCACTATACAGTTTGGCTTTAGTATTCGCTTTATCATCATGTTCAGGCAAGAAAGAAGAGGAAAAAACAGTCTACGAAAACACAAAATTTGCAAAAGGTACAGAGAATACCGTTCATCTTACCAGCCAGCAGATTCAGTCTGTAGGCATTACTACAACTTCGCTTCAGGACCGGAATATGGAAAAACTGGTCCGCCTGAATGGAAAAGCAGAGATTGCACCATCTCATATCAGTTCTGTTTCAAGCATTATGGGTGGGCATATCAAATCCATTAATGTAATTAATGGAAGCCACTTCAATAAAGGTCAGGTATTGGCTGTGGTGGAAGATCCACAATTTATTCAGCTTCAGCAGGATTATCTGGTAACCAAAGCACAGCTTGAAGCCGCAAGACTGAACTTTAATCGTCAGAAAGACCTTAATACGAGCAAAGCAAGCAGTGATAAGACCTTACAAACAGCACAAGCAGACTATTCAACTTTAAATGCAACATTGAGAGGTCTTGAAGAAAAGTTACGCATTATCGGAATCAGTGCCAAAGGTTTAAATACCGGAAATATCAGAAGCAGAATTAATGTGTATGCACCATTCAGTGGCTTTGTAAGCAAGATTCTGGTGAATAATGGGCAATATATCAATCCGGCAGATACATTATTTGAATTGATTAATCCGGCTGGATTACTTTTAGAGTTAAAGGTCTTTGAAAACGATGTTAACGATATAAAAGTAGGGCAGGAAATCCTGGTATATAACAATCAGAAACCGGACGTGAAATCCAGCGCTAAAATCGTAAGCGTAGTTCCGAGCATTGAAACAGGTGGTTCTGCAACCGCTATTGCCAAACTATCATCTGTTAATTCAGAATTTGTTAAAGGAATGTATGTGAATGCTGAAGTGAATATCAGCAACCGATATACTCAGGGACTTCCGAACGATGCTGTGGTTTCTTTTGAAAATAAGAATTATGTTTTTGAAGATCTAGGAAAATCAAATTATAAGATGATTCCAGTAGTTACCGGAATTTCAGACGATCAGTTTACAGAAATTCTGAAAGCCGATTTCCTAAAAAATAAAAAGATAGTACAGAAAGGAGCTTACAGCCTTCTGATGATGCTGAAGAATAAGGCGGAATAATCGCTTCCTACCAATAAATTTGAAAAAGGTTTTGTTTACTAATGGTAAATGAAACCTTTTTATTTTGTGGGATATAACTCTCAAAGATTTTGCGGATTACGAAGATGTTTATTGTATTTATCGCAACGAATACTTTGCATTTATGTATAAAATTCCAACAAATTCAAATCCCAGAAATGACTTTTAGCATATTTTCAACATTAGAGATATTATTTAATGCATAATTAATTAAAAAAGCAATACTTTTAGGCAGTGAATTAGTTGAAAGAATTTTTAGTTGCATTAAATAAAGAACTTTTATTGAAATATAATGACAACTAAACCGTTACACAATTTCCATATTCCCGTGATGGGATTGGCTTATACCATAGACAGCCCAATCCGCGTTGCACAATATGGAATTTCTTCTGTGATTTCCATCATTGATGATGAAATTCTGGAAAAAATGAAAAACTTTTACAGCCAGAAGTTTAATCTTAATTATTCAGGAATCTCAACAAAAACAGAGGATTACAGAGCCAAAAGAATTACTGCTTATCTGAACATGGTAGATGATATCGTGAATGAAAAATTTGAATCTTTCAAACAGGAAATCAGTAAGAATAAAGAAGCTCTGAAAGACTTTGTGGCCATGCTGCCCAACACTTCGGACCTGAAAAACAGCCTTCAAAACCTTATTGCTCAAAAAGGTAACTGGAGCGACAGTATTAAAAACTTCATCGAAACCAATCTGTTACCGGGAAGTATAGATGTCAATATCATGACAAAAGTTGATAAAGACAACTATAAAAAGAATGAGCAGCTTCCTGTGATGTACAATGATGCACATGCCTCACTGCGTGGTTTTGCAAACAGCAAATTATCTTCTTCTATGGTTCTTTCAGCAGGGATGAATCCCCGTCTGTACAGCTATATGGAAGAATTTGAAGATTTTTACCCTGATGAAAACGGTTATCTGAAAAAGAAAATCATTCTTAAGGTGAGCGATTTCCGTTCCGCAATGATTCAGGGAAATTTTCTGGCTAAAAAAGGATTATGGGTATCAGAATACAGAGTAGAATCCGGGCTGAATTGTGGTGGACATGCCTTTGCCACAGAAGGAATTCTTTTGGGACCTATTATGGAGGAATTCAGGCAGAAAAAGAATGAACTGATACAATCTGCCCATACATTAATGAATAATGCTTTAGAACAAAAAGGAAAAGCCATTCTGTCTCAGCCTTTAGAAATGAAAATCACCGTACAGGGCGGAGTAGGCACCTCTGAAGAACATGAATTTTTATTGAATCACTATAATGTAGACAGTGTAGGATGGGGATCACCATTTTTATTGGTTCCTGAAGCCACTTCCGTAGATACTGAAACAAGAAATTTACTCTTACAGGCTAACGAAAAAGATTTTTATCTGAGTCGGATATCCCCTTTGGGAGTGCCTTTCAATACCATAAAAGGAACCTCTAACGAAATATTAAAGATTCAAAAGGAAGCCAAAGGAAGATATGGAAGTTCATGCCCAAAGAAACTATTAGCATTAAGCAAAGAATATGCTCCGGAAGGAACCTGTACAGCTTCCAGAAAATATCAGGACATTAAACTTACTGAACTTTATCATCAGAAAGGAATACTCTCTGTTGAAGAATTTAACAAGAAAAAGACTGAAATTACAGATAAAGCCTGCCTTTGCGTTGGATTGGTAAATTCTGCTTATATGGAACAGGGAATAGAAATCAAAGGAGAAAAACAAGGAGTTGTTATTTGTCCGGGCCCCAATATTGCATTTTTTGATAAGGAAGTTTCCCTTTCAGAGATGGTAAAACATATTTATGGCAATATCAACATTTTACCGCATAACAACCGTCCTAATATGTTCATTAATGAGCTGAAAATGTATGTGGATTATCTGAAGAAAGAAATAGCAGAATCCAGCCAACAGATTACCTATTCTCAAACGAAAAAATGGAATGCTTTCAGAAAAAATATGCTGGAAGGGATAGCATATTATCAACAGCTTTTTAATGCCTCATCATTCTTCAGGAAAGGATTACAAACTATTAATCATCAGCTACGGGAATATCAATTAATGCTTACTGCGATTGACATTCCTCAGGTTGAAAAGTAACAGTTACTCTTGCAGACTTTGCTGATTACACAAATTCTTTTATAATAGCCACTAATACACAATGATTTTTATTGATGTAGAAGTCTATGTAAAAATAAAATAACCTGTAAGGTATTTTCTTATTCTGTAGGAATCTGGACCGTTATATTCCAATAGCAAAGTTGAGATTCTTACAGAATGACAAACTGCAGGTTAAAATTCAATGAGATAACTCAAATCATCGTATAAAAGTATTTGTCGCATTTATCAGCAGTATTCAATTTTATCACAGATAAGATCCTAGCTTCTTTGCGCTTAACCCAACGAGCATACCATTACAACTTAATACAGGTTATTTTTTTAACACAATTAGAAAAAACCGAGGAATCATCGGCGTTTTCATTTATAATAACTATACATCGTATGGGTATTTTGAATAGTCGTACAGTACAATATTTCCTTACCTTAGATCTCAGTTAGTAAAATTATTTTTATGGAAAAAAGAAAAATTAAAAACACTGATCTGGAAGTGGCTCCTATCAATTTCGGAGGAAATGTTTTTGGATGGACACTGGATGAAAAACAATCATTTGATATCCTGGATCAGTTTACACAAGCCGGATTCAACTTTGTAGATACCGCAGATACCTATTCATGGTGGGTAAACGGAAAAGGCGGCCAGTCTGAAGAGATCATCGGAAAGTGGATGAAAAGCCGTAATAACCGTAAAGACATTGTTCTGGCAACCAAAGTAGGTTCTGAAACCAAAGAACATGGCTATGATATCAGTAAAAAACATATCCTGAAATCAGTAGATGAATCGCTTCAAAGACTTCAGACCGATCATATTGATCTTTATTATACCCATTTTGATGATCATACAACTCCGGTAGAAGAAACCCTTTCTGCTTATGACGAAATCATTAAAGCCGGAAAAGTGCGCTATATTGCAGCATCCAACCTTTCACCGGAGCGTTTAAAGGCATCCTTTGAAGCTTCTGAAAAGAATAATCTGCCCAAATATGTTGCTTTACAGCCTCATTATAATTTATTGGAAAGAGAAGGTTTTGAAAACAACTATGCTCCTCTGGCAGAACAGTTTGATCTGAGTGTATTTCCATACTGGTCATTGGCAGCAGGATTCTTAACCGGAAAATACCGTAATGAAGAAGACCTTGCAAAAAGTGCAAGAGGAGAAGGTGTAAGAAAATATTTAAACCCTAAAGGACTGGAAATTCTAAAAGCATTAGATCAGGTAAGTGAAAAACATCACAGCAATCAGGGAACAGTAGCTTTAGCCTGGTTATTATCAAATCCGCTGGTTACGGCTCCTATTGTAAGTGCAACAAGTTCTTCACAGCTTGAAACCCTTTTCAATGCTCCAAAACTTATTTTAGATCAGGAAGATATTGATTTGCTTAATAAAGTCAGTCACTAATTTCACCCCTCATTATTAGATAAAAAAATCCGTTCAATTTAATGTTGAACGGATTTATTTTTTAACCATAAAAGCACAGAAGCTATTTAGCCCTTAAGTTATTTTTAAGTTACCACTAACTATTCAAGCAGAACATTTAAGTCTATTGAAAATCTATGATCTTCAATTTTTCCTGAATATCACTATTGAAGAATTGATATTCTCCTCTCGGAGAGGTGGCAAAAACTCAAATAATTTTGACGGGGTAGTACTCAAATGATTCCTTTAATCCGAATACTCCTTCAACAGCTGTCTATAGCTCATCAGAATAGAAGACTTGGAAATAAACCCAATAAAATCATTTTTTTCATTTACCACCGGAAGATTCCAGACTCCTGTATCATCGAATGTCTGAAGGATATCCAATGGCTTGTTTTCCGGATGAAGTACTGCCGGCGGAGCCTTCATAATCTGGGCCACGGTTTGTGATGTATCAAATTCTTTATTAAAAAGATAAGGTCTTATATCATCAAGAGTCAAAACACCTTTTAATGCTCTGGAATCATCCACTACAGCAAAAATATTCTTGTTTCCGTTCTTTACCAGCTCGAAAAGATCTGCAACAGAAGCATTTTCCTGGATAGCCTGAGAATATTTATCGATGAAATCATCCGTTCTTAAAGCAAAAAGAAGATTTTTATCGTGTTTATTGGTGAATATTTTCCCTTCATCCGCAAGAGATTTTAGTTCCGGAGAGATCGGGGAGAACCATTTAGCAATAAGATAAGATATAATGGAAACAATCATCAGCGGGATAAACAGATCATAGCCGAAACTTGATTCTGCGATAAGAAATATAGCGGTAAGCGGGGCATACATTACGCCGCTCATAGCTCCGGCCATTCCCACCAAAACAAGATTTGTTACCGGAACATCCGTAAATCCTATATGCTGGCATACCAGTGCAAACAGATACCCTAAGGTTCCGCCTGCAAAAAGGGAAGGGGCAAAGTTTCCTCCGTTTCCGCCGCTGAATATGGTGAATGATGTAGCAAAAGCTTTTAATAAGAGGACAAGCACTAAAAATATGATAATTGTCCATTCCCCGATTTCAAAATATCTGAAAAAGCTGTTTTCAATAATGCTGTGCGTATTTCCGTTGGTGAAGGCTTTTACCGTATCATATCCCTCTCCGAATAAAGGCGGGAAAAGCACACAAAGTAAAGAAAGTACAGCTCCTCCAAACATTGCCTTACGCATTTTTGAAAGCTGAAGACCTTTTATAAAATGTTCTACTTTCTGCGAAATAATAACAAAATACCGGGCATATCCTCCGGTTACAATTCCCAGAATAAGATAATAGGGTACATTCTTATAATTGAAAGCATCTCTGGTATAAAACCTGAAAAGAACATCTTCCTGGAGTAATATTCTGGATAGAAGACTTCCACAAACTGCTGCCACTACCAATGGAATAAAATCTGTAAAAACCACTCCGGTCAGCAGAATTTCAAAAGCAAACATAATCCCGGCAATAGGGGCATTGAAAGCAGATGCAATTCCGGCAGTAGCTCCCGCTGCTAACAATAAAGTACGTTCTTTGTAATTAAGCCTGTAAGTCTGCGCATAATTTGATCCTATGGCTGCTCCCGTAACTGCAATAGGACTTTCCAGTCCGGCAGATCCTCCCAACCCAACAGTAACTGCACTCTGGATCACCTGGGAGTACATTTTAACCGAGGCTACAATACTTGAGTTCTGGGCAATTTCGTAGAGGATAGCACCAATTCCTTTTCGGTCCTGACCTTTAAATAAAGTCAAAACAATCATTGTAGTAAGAACAATTCCTAAAAAAGGAAAAACAATATAGAAAAGGATCTGGTATTCAAAATGGACTTTGTTGGTGATAAAATAATGAATGTTGTGCACCAGCGTTTTCAGAATTACTCCAGCTAATCCGGCAGTACATCCCACCAGGATTCCGGAAAGCACAAGAAACTGATTCCGGCTTAACCTGTTATTCAGCCAGTGCAGAATAAGCTCATAGCTGCGGGCCTTTTCCAGTCCGTATTTCTGGAAATCCCTTTTAAATTTTAGAAAGCTTAGGTACTTTTTTTTGTTGTGAATTTTCACCTGAGAAGAATTTTAATGCAGGTCTCAATTTGAAACAGCTCTGTAAATTTATGAAATATCTGATAAAAACTTCCCGAAAAAATCTTTTAAAAGTTTTGCAGAATTACGAAGAGAGATTCGTGTTGATGCCATCCTCATCCGTTTCACTTCATACAGCATTTAAAACTACAAAAAACAGCTACAATAGTAGCATGATTATCAATATTGTAGCTGGTATATTTTTTAAAATTAAGCGTTATTAACCCTTTTAGAAATTCCCGAAAACAGAAATTGTATAGCAAAAAATCCAAAAACTCCGGCAGCGGTCCAGATCAGAGGCCTAGGAGGAACAGAAAATAATGATTTTCCATCAATTCCCATACTTCCTTTTGAAGGTTCTAATACATTTCCTCCTGAACGTTCTTCTTTATTAGCTTTTTTCATTATCATCCGCATAGCTGCTGAAGAAAGGTATCTGATTAATCCCGGATATATTTCGTACAAACCTTTAAACACTACAGCAGACCAATCGGGATAAGATGCTTCCTTAGGATTCTTTGCTGTTTTTACAATAGAAGCGGCTAACTTTCTGGGATCAAATGATGGCGGAGGTGTACTTAGCTTTATGCCTGAATAATTGGCGGCATGTTCAATTCCTGAAGATTTCTGAAATCCCGGATATAATGCACAGATATGAATATCCGGAAAATCCGATACTTCGCCCTGCAGGGTTTCTGTCATTCCCCGGATGCCATATTTTGAAGCGGTATAGGCTGTTCCGTAAGGTGCCGGCATCCATCCGCCAATTGAAATATTATTGAGCAATACTCCTTTTTTCTGGCGTTTAAAAACCGGTAATACAGCATGTGCCGAATGCATATATCCCAAAAGATTGGTTTTAATGATCTGATTGGTAACATCCACCGGAATCTCTTCAAATTTTCCAAAAGCGAGAACCCCTGCGTTATTCACCCAGTAATCAATTTTACCACTAAACTGAAGCGCCTCATTCACAAGATGGGCAACATCTTCTGCTACAGAAACATCAGTAGGAACAGCAAGAACAGCTACTCCCAGTCTTCTGCATATTTCAGCAGTTTCTTTCAAAGCATGTTCATTACGGGCAGCAAGAACAAGGTCTGCGCCCTGCTCAGCAAAAGCTTCTGCAGTAGCCTTTCCAATTCCGCTGGAAGCTCCTGTAATAACAACTGTTTCTCCAAAAAACGGAGATTTTCTACGATTTTTCATCTCAATGGATTTAAGGGTGAGTTTATCTTTTTTATTTAGTTCAGGAAGTTCCGTTCCCTGTATTCTTTTTAGGATAAAGAATCAGCCTGATGGAAGGATTATTGGTAATAAATAAACGGAACCAGTCAAAAGCAAGCTGGATTTTATTCTTAAAGCCAATCAAAGGAATAATATGAATAAAAAGCCAGGTAAGCCATGCAATAAACCCGTTAAAAGAATGTTTAGGAAGGTCTACTACAGCATTGTATTTCGATATAATAGCCATGCTCCCTTTGTCATGATACTGAAAAGGTTCCAGTACTTTCTCATCTTCAATCCGCTTAAAGTTGGCCGCAAGATTTTTCCCCTGCTGAATGGCCACCTGGGCAAGTTGGGGATGGCCGTTAGGATATTTTTTCTCAGAAAGCATCAGACAGAGATCTCCCAATGCATATATGTTTTCGGTTCCTTCTACCTTATTATAGGCATCTACCAGGATTCTTCTTCCTTTTCCTATACTTTTTTCGGGTAATCCCTGAACTTCACGGCCTATTACACCGGAAGTCCAGATCAGCGTTTCTGTTTCAATAGCTCTGCCATCACTTAAAATAACTTTACAATCCACATAGTCTTTTACAGATACATTCAGAATGATCTTAACACCTAATTCTGTGAGCGTTTCGTAAGCTGTTTTCTTTGCCATATCGCTCATAGGAGAAAGCAGGGAAGGAAGGGCATCCACAAGATACAGATGGGAAAGCCCCAATTTAATTTCCGGATATTCCTTTTTAGCGATATATTTTCCCATTTCTGCCAGCATTCCGGCCAATTCAACTCCTGTAGGGCCACCACCTGCTATAACAATATTCTGAAGCTTTTCGGCCTGTTTCATATCTTTATTACGGGCTGCTTCCTCAAAGGTTAACAAAATGTGGTTTCTAAGGTAAAGTGCTTCTTCTATATTTTTCATGGGAAGAGCATGTTTCCGTACATTTTCCATCCCGAAGAAATTGGATTCAGTCCCTAAAGCCAATACCAGATAATCGTAACTAAGAATTCCTGTATCGGTTTCTATGGTTTTATCTTCAGTATTGATCTTTACCAGGCTTCCCATATGAAAATTAACATGTTTATTATTGGAAAACAGTTTCCGGAAAGGATAGCTGATGTTGGAAGCTTCAATGAAAGAAGTAGCTACCTGATAAATTAATGGCGGAAAAAAGTGATAATTATTCTTATCTACCAGGGTAATTCTGAAACGGCTGTCGTTCCTGAGGGATTTGATAAGGTTAATACCCGCAAATCCTCCTCCTACGATTAGAATGTGCTTTTTCATATGAAGTGATATTGAAATGATGCAGTATAAATCATTCAATTACAAGACCAAAGGGGAACAATTATAAATATTTAACATAATATTAAAGCCTCTTATCTTACTCCTTCTGAGCCTTGTCAATCTATCTGAAAAAGCATACAGCACTATTACATTCTTTTCTTTTTTAAGTCTGCATGATGTTTGCAGCGTATATCAAACACCATAAAATTTATCGATATGAAAACGCAGCTTTTAACACACAAACACAGATTAGGAATAGGAGGGGTTGCCATAGGAACTGCTTTTGAAAACATTACAGATGAAGAAGCTCATCACATTCTTCAAACAGCCTGGAATTCCGGAATAAGATATTATGACACGTCTCCATGGTATGGACTTACCAAAAGTGAAAGAAGGTTCGGTGATTTTCTTAAAGATAAAGATCACAGCGAATTTATATTTTCAACAAAGGCAGGAAGGCTCTTTCATCAGGTAGCAGCAGCTGAAGTACCGCCAACGATGTGGAAAAACCCTCTGAACTATGATTTTGAACACAATTACACAGCAGATGCTGTAAAAAGGTCTATCGAGGAGAGTCTGCAAAGAACCGGACTGGATCATATTGATATTGTTTACATCCACGATCTTTCTGAGGATCAGGTAGGTGATCGCTATCCTTATTTTCTGAAACAGGCTAGGGAAGGAGCTTTTAAAGTGCTTTCTGAACTCCGAAATGAAGGTAT
The DNA here is from genome assembly GCF_001684955.1 of Chryseobacterium contaminans. GTDB lineage: Bacteria > Bacteroidota > Bacteroidia > Flavobacteriales > Weeksellaceae > Chryseobacterium > Chryseobacterium contaminans. Next base: position 10,198 of record NZ_MAYF01000290.1, read on the forward strand.
CATCAAAGCCTGGGGAATGGGTGTCAACAAAATTGAACCCATCCTGGACTGCATTGAATCTGCAGACCCTGACATCTGCCTTTCTGCCACCCAATACTCTATATTGGAACATGAAGATGCTGTAGACAGGCTTCTCCCGGCTGTTAGAAAAGCAGGTGTGCAATTGGTTTCAGGAGCCGGATATAATTCAGGATATGTTACAGGAAGGGAACGCTATAATTATAAGGATGTCATTCCGAAAGGGATGGAACAAAAAAGGGCAAGAATGATGGCTATTGCAGAGAAATACAACATCAATATTGTAGATGCCGCGCTTCATTTTGTACTGGCTGCTGAGGAATTTGTATCTATCATTCCCGGAGCGAGTAAACCGGAACAGGTGCAGAATAATGTGCAGGCGCTTCATGCCCAGATTCCCATTGGTTTTTGGCAGGAGCTAAAGGCAGAAGGTTTGATCTATGAGAAAGCAGAGGTCCCTCAGTGAAAGTATAAATCAAATTTATTTTAAATTCAAAATTTCTTCAAAATTTAATGATAGATTTATGGCATGAAAATTCTAATTGTTGAAGACGAAGCAGAGCTTGCCAAAAGTATTTCCGAATATTTATCTGAGGAAAATTATCTCTGTGAAAATGCATCAACCTTCAGTGAAGCCATGAATAAAATAGAGCAATTTGACTATGACTGTATTTTATTGGATATCATGCTTCCCGATGGAAATGGCCTCAGAATTCTTGAAGAATTAAAAAAACAGAATAAACAGGATGGGGTTATTATCATTTCTGCGAAAAATGCTTTGGATGATAAAATTGAAGGTCTTAAATTGGGCGCAGATGATTATCTTACCAAACCTTTTCACCTTTCTGAACTGATGGCTAGGGTATATTCCATTATCCGCAGAAAGAAGTTCAGCAGTTCCAATGTGGTAAAACAGAACGAGCTTCAGATCGATCTTCTGGCGAAAACAGTTGCTGTAAATAACGAATCAATTTCCCTCACCAAAAAGGAGTTTGACCTACTGATTTACTTTATTGGAAACAAAAATAAAGTCATTTCTAAAAGTACCCTTGCTGAGCATCTTTCCGGAGATTTTGCCGACATGCTAGACAATCATGATTTTGTATATGCTCATGTAAAAAACCTTAAAAAGAAACTGTATGATGCGGGTTGTAAACACTATCTTAAAACAGTCTATGGAACAGGGTATAAGTGGGAATCTTAGAGTAGGAATGCGAGATGAGTGGTTCGTATTACGAGTTACGAGATCTTAGATTTTGAAAACAGCAAAAGCTACAGAAGGTTTTCATCACTTAAACATAAAATAATCAAATAAATACTAAATTGCAAAGAAGTAAGTATCCTACTATTTCAAAGTACACCAACTTTAAACCTTGAACATAAAACCTTAAACTCAATCTATCAATTTGAAGCCTCTTTTAAGCAAAACCACCAAGCCTTTTATCATCTACGTACTTATTGTTCTTGCAGTAAGTATTCCCGTCTATTATTTTGTAGTGGATACTATCTGGCAAAGCGAATTGGATGAGCATAATCAGATTGTTGTGGAGAAGACGGCTTATGAATTCAATCAGTTAAAACTTTCCGGTACAGAACTTGAAAAAAGTCTTGAACTTTGGAATCATATCCAGCCTGAAACCAGTATTGAAAAAATTTCAGTAGAGCGGATAAAAGGTGATAAAATGTATACCACTGAAAAACATCTCCCGTTTATCTCTGAACAGAAGAAAGAACGTTACAGATGCCTTGAAAAAGTAATCTACATTGAAAATCAACCTTATCTCTTTACGATACAAACCAATATTGAAGAATCTCACGAAACCATCGCTGTTATTGCTATGATTACGGCATTTTTCTTTATTATGATTGTTGTTGGGCTTTTATATTTAAACAGAAAACTTTCCAAATCAATCTGGAAACCATTCAGGGATACTTTAGATCAATTGAAAACTTTCAGTTTGAACAATCAGAACAAAATTGATTTTCCCTCTTCTGATACTACTGAGTTTGAGGAACTCAATCAATCACTCAGTAAGCTGATAGAGCGTAATATCTCTGCTTATAAAACCCAAAAGGAGTTTACGGAGAATGCTTCCCATGAATTGCAGACTCCATTAGCCATCATCAAAAATAAACTGGATCTTTTATTACAGGATCCGGATCTAACGGAAAAGCAGTACCGAATTGCCGAAGAGATCAATAAAGCACTCACCAGAAGCTCCCGAATCAATAAAAACCTATTGCTGCTTGCCAAAATAGATAACCATCAGTTTGATAATTCTGAAACCATTTTGTTCGATCAGATGCTTACTCAAAGTATTGATATGCTTGAAGAACATTTTGAACAGAAAAATATTTCAGTTGAGAAAAAAATAATGCCTGATATTAAGGTACATGGCAACAGCAGCCTTACAGAGATTATGATTAATAATCTTATCATCAATGCAATCCGTCATACATCAGCAGAGGGTTTTATTTCCATACAATTATCTAATTCTGTTTTTGAAATTTCCAATTCCGGAACCCGGGCATTGGATCAAAAATTATTATTTAAAAGATTTTCAAAACTCTCCGCAGACAGCAATGGAAGTGGACTCGGTTTATCTATCATCCGGGAAATCTGCAAATTTCATCACTGGACAATCAGTTACCGATTTGAAAATGAGCACCATATCTTTTCAGTAAGATTATAGTTTTTTACCATTCTGAATCTAAAAATTCAAAATTAATTCTAAATCAGATAGCACCTTTGTACTGAAAATATGATGTACTGAAGTGTAAATTTTATTTAGAAATGATTTTAAAAATTGCCCTTTTATTCGCAGGAACCATCCTTGCATTCTGGATCAGCGCCATTTGTGGAGGCGGTGCAAGCCTTATTTTGATTCTTACCTCACTGATTTCTTTGATAGCTATAAAGACAATGTGCTTACAACGTTTAAAACTTAATAATTTAAAGTTGGAAAACGTCAAAGTGCAAAGTCATTTTGACTCATGCTATATTTTTTTAAGGCGCAAGGATCTTATCTTCGGTAAAATTGGATGATATTTTTCTCTCGCAGATCATGCTGATTACGCAGATTTCATGGTCACAAATTCACTCATAAAATTATTCGTTCATTCGTGTGTCTAGATACTGAAATAGTATCAATTACCCTTCAAATAGTTTAACTCTATAAAAAATAAACAAATGAGAACAGCAAACAAAGTAGCAGCCGTCACGATACTTTTCTGGCTCATGAAAATTGTAGCAACCACATTGGGAGAAACTCTTGGTGATTTTATTTCCATGACCCTCAATTTGGGGTACACCAAAGGAATTCTGATTACCTTATTTTTTTTCATTCTTATATTATCCATACAGCTTGGTGTTAAAAAATATATCCCGGCTGTTTATTGGCTGGTCATTATTGGAACAACAACCCTTGGAACAGAGATTTCTGATTTTATAGACAGAACTTTGAAGGCAGGATACCTGGTTGGCAGCCTTATTCTTCTTGCAGGACTTTTAACTTCTTTATTTCTATGGTACAAAAAATACGGTAATCTTGAGGTGTATCCAATCATGGAACGAAATAAAGAATTCTATTATTGGACAGCCATTTTGTTTTCCAACAGTTTAGGAACAGCCTTTGGGGATTTTCTGAGCGATAATCTGGGATTAGGATATTTGACCGGTGCTTGTATTACCGGACTTATTATTCTGATTGTTATTCTGCTTCATTATTTCACAAAAATCAATCACGTTGTCCTTTTCTGGATTGCATTTGTATTTACCAGACCGTTTGGAGCTACGTTCGGAGATCTTTTAACCAAGCCTCTTGCAAAGGGTGGCCTTGATCTGGGAACAATCAATGCTTCTCTCGTTTCTCTGGTCTTAATGGTCCTCATGGTCATTATTTCACAGAAAAAACATACTAGGGAGCTTTCCTGACCATTTTAGCTCGAAAAAATTAAAAAAAAGATAGTAAAGATTATATTATGAATAAAACGAGACTTTTACTTTTTCCGACGTTTGCCATTTCTTCCATGATAACGGCACAAACTACTTCGGTTACTGCTTCCGGAAAGGTAACCAATACTGATAAAGCAGCATTACCTTATGCCAGTATCATTTTAAAAAAGGAAAAAGACACAGCATTTGTTGGCGGAACTATTACCAATGAAGAAGGAAGATTTTCCATTACAGGAATCAAGCCGGACCATTACCTTATGGAAACGTCTATTTCAGGGTACAACAAACAAGTTCTTCCTGTATTCATAGGAAGTCTTTCTGAGTTTTTGGAAATTCCTATTATTGAACTGGAAAGAAAAAAAGAACAGGAGACAAAGATTGAAGAAGTAGTTTTATCCGGAACTAAAAAGAGTGAAATTAATGACCAGCTCGATAAAAAAACCTATTCTGTAGCAGACAATATGAACCAAAGTGGTGGATCGGTATTACAAAGTATGCAGAACCTTCCCGGAATAACCGTACAGGATGGTAAGGTACAGCTCAGGGGAAATGATAAAGTAACTGTTCTGATTGATGGAAAGCAAACGGCACTTACAGGATTTGGCAGCCAGACTGGGCTGGACAATATTCCATCTTCTGCAATTGATAAAATTGAGATCATCAACAATCCTTCATCTAAATATGATGCTAATGGAAATGCCGGAATCATCAATATTATCATGAAAAAGAATAAGCAGAACGGCTGGAATGGTAAAATAGGATTCACAACAGGGTTGGGATCTCTTTGGGTAAGAAGGGAGAATCTTCCCACCATTCGTCCACAGTATACACTCACTCCAAAAATAAATCCGTCATTATCTCTTAACTATAGAAAGAATAAAGTCAATCTGTTTTTACAGGCGGACAATTTATATACTGAAACGCTTAATAAGAATGAATTTGTAACCCGTACTTATGATGACGGAACCATTATCAATTCACAGCTTAAAAGAAACAGAAACACCAATTTCTTCACTACAAAAGCCGGAATGGACTGGAATATTGATGCCCAGAATACTTTAACTATTTCAGGAATGTATGGAAGCGAGAAAATTATTGACCGTGGTGACCAGCCTTTCTTTAATGGCGACTTATCTCAACGCCTGCGTTTATGGCAGTTCCTTGAGGATGAACTGAAAACCACAATAATGGGAACAGCTTCCTATCAGCATAAGTTCAAGGAAGCAGGACACTTATTAAATGTAGGATTCAACTACACATTTCATAGAGAGGACGAAAAATATTTCTATGACAATTACCTGCCTTCTTCTACAGGAACGGATGCTTTTAAGTTATTGTCTGATGAACAGGTCTACGATTTCAATGTTGATTATATAAAACCTCTCAAATACGGAAGATTGGAAACCGGGATCAAGCTGAGAAGCAGAAGTATCCCCACCAATATGAATTTTATTCCGGGAGCGAATTCAGTATTGGATGTCTCTGCTGGAGGAAAGGCTGATTACAAGGAATTCATTCCGGCTGTTTATGGAAACTATGTTCTTGAAAATGAAAAATGGGAAGCAGAACTGGGATTAAGGTTGGAGTATGTAAGAATTGAATATGATGTAAATCCTAATCATCCTACTTATAAAAGTGATGGTTATAATTATACACAGCCATTTCCTAATTTCAGATTAGCCTATAAACTTAATGACAAAAACAAGTTCTCTATCTTTTATAACAGAAGGGTAGACCGTCCTAATGAAGTAGACATCAGAATTTTCCCTAAATATGATGATGCAGAAATCATCAAGGTAGGAAACCCTGCATTAAGGCCTCAGTTTACCAACTCTATTGAGCTTGGATATAAATATAACTGGAATAATGGCTATCTGTATTCTGCATTATATCATCGTTTTGCGAATGGAACCATTACAAGGATCTCCAGTATTGTTCCGGGGAGCAATCTTATTTACGCCATATTCCAGAATGCAGGAAGAAGTTATAATACAGGACTTGAAGCGATATGGAACCAAAAAATTTCGGATGTATATTCTTTTAATGTGAATGGAAACCTGTATCGAAATCAAATTGATGCATTTTCCGTACAAAATCTTTACCCTACACCCAATGTATTTTCTGCAGATCAGCAAACTGCTGTTTCAGGAAACATTAAATGGAATAATATTTTTCATTTCGCCAAAGGATTGAGCGCACAGCTTACGGCTGTCTACCTGGCTCCGGATATTATTCCTCAGGGAAGAATACAATCCAGATTCTCAATGGATATTGGATTGAAAAAAGCAATTCAGAAAGGAAAGGGAGAATTGTTCTTAAATGCCACAGATCTTCTTAATACGATGGTCACTAAGAAAAATATCCAGGGAATGGGATTCTCTTATACAAGCAACGATTATTACGAAACGCAGGTGGTAAGACTCGGATACAGCTATAAATTTTAATCAACCATAAATCATGATAAAAAGAGAGTTTCAGAAATCATTGATCTGTTTGTTAGTCTTCATGTCATTTTTGAATAATATAAAGGCCCAGAATAGTGTTGATAGTGTTACTGTTCAGGAAGCTGTATCAGACAGTATTTCCAACATACAGCCAACTAAGCTTAATTATAAGAGCCTCATTATTCCGGCGGCATTCATTTCTTATGGGGTAATAGGACTCTCTTCAAGCAAGCTCAAACAGTTGAATTTTTCTACCAGAACAGAGATCAACGAGCATCAGCCTGCACAGATGAATCTGGATAATTTTACCCAATACGCCCCAGCCGTAATGGTATACGGACTGAATGCCATTGGAATAAAAGGAAAGCATAATTTGAGAGACCGTACCATTATTTATGCCTCTTCGCAACTGATTTCTGCCGCCTTTACAATGCCTTTAAAATATCTTGTCAAAGAGGAGAGGCCCGATCAGTCGAATACACTTTCTTTTCCATCCGGACATTCTGCTACGGCTTTTTCCTCCGCCCAATTTATGTTCAGGGAATATAAGGATACTAATTTCTGGCTCAGCCTTTCAGGATATCCGTTTGCTATTTTTACAGGGGTATACCGAATGCTGAATGACAAACATTGGCTGGGAGACGTAGTGGCAGGAGCAGGTTTTGGTATTCTTTCCACAGAATTGGCCTACTGGCTTTTTCCAAAAATCGATCTTATGCTTCGTGGAAAGAATAAAACTAAAAACCTGTTGAGTTCTACAATGATGATGCCTTTTTATCAGAATAAAACATTGGGAATAGGACTGATAAAAAACTTTTGAATATAATTATTAAATGCCACAACAACAGTAGAATCTGGGTACACAAAAAATAACCAAAAAGTTCATTAAAGAATAATTCTATATCAGATCTAAGAAAATAAAACCGTACTTTTTGTGCGGTTTTTCTGTAATATATGGATATGCTTTATTAAAAATCTTCAGACTACTTTTGCCTTTCGGATAACCTTTGCCAACAGGGCAGGAAAGAACCTTTTCAGATAGACTCCCAATACTTCTTTGCCGCCAATCGCTTTTTGGTTCTTCTTTTTTTCGATGGCATTCAGCATTTTTTTAGCAAAAATATCTACAGGCATTCCTTTGTTGGTAGCATCATCCATTGTTCCCTGCGATGAGCCGTCTCCGGTTACTGCATGAATGGAAATATTGGTTTGTATAAATCCCGGACAGATAATGGTTATCGAAATATTTTGAGTATATAATTCTGCACGCAGGGCATCAAAGAAACCATGAAGGGCATGCTTTGCCGCCGCATAGCCACTACGCATCGGCGCCCCGAATATTCCCATAAGACTTGATACTACTGCAATCTGACCGCCTTTATTCCGGATCATATAAGGAACAACAGCTTTCGTTAGAGCCACAGTTCCGATAAAATCAACATCCATTAAACGTTTATCCACTTCTATGTCTGTTTCCATAGCCAAAGAACGTTGAGATAATCCTGCGTTATTAATCAGAATATCTATTTTTCCAAACACTGCTACTGCTTTGGCTGCTATTTCCGGCATTTCTTTATAGTTCTTCAAATCTAAAGGAATCACAACATACTGATTGACTGTAAGTCCGGCACTTTCTGCTACTTCATAAAGCTGTTCTTCGTTTCTGGAGGAAAGAATCAATTTTGCATTACTTATTTTCACCAATTCTTTCACCAAAGCTTCTCCAATTCCTGAGGATGCTCCCGTAATCCAGACTACTTTATCATTATAATAATTGCCCATTCTGAAAAGATTATTAATTTAAATGATCTTTTTTTAATCCTGCAATATATTTTCCGGCTTTCATTCCTGAGAAAATGCATCCGCCGAGAAACGTTCCTTCTAATGCTCTGTAACCATGCATTCCGCCACCACCAAAACCTGCAGCTTCTCCCGCAGCATAAAGTCCTTCAATAATGCTGTCATCTTCTTTTAAAACCTGCCCATTCAGATTTGTTTTTATCCCACCCAAAGTTTTCCGGGTTAAAATATTCAGCCTTACAGCAATTAAAGGCCCGTTTTCAGGAGAAAGAATTTTGTGAGGAACAGCAACCCTTCCCAATTTATCTCCTAAATAACTTCTGGTACTTCTGATATAGTTCACCTGGGTATCTTTTGAAAATTTATTATCCAGCTCTCTGTCTCTGGCTTCGATCTGGGATTTAATCTTGTCGTAATTCAAAAGATTGTTACCTGCGAGCAGATTCATTTTTTCTACCAGATCTTTCAGGTTATCGGATACAATGAAGTCTTTGCCATGTTCTTTGAAAGCTTCTACAGGACCAGGTGCTTTTTTACCAAAAATCCGTTTAAGAAAAAGAACATAATCTTTATTTGTAATATCAGGATTCTGTTCTGAGCCTGAGAGCGCAAATTCTTTTTTGATAATCTTTTGTGTCAAAATAAACCAGGAATAAGAATATCCCGTATCCTGAATGTATTTCAATGTTCCCAGCGTATCAAATCCAGGGAGGAAAGGAGCGGGTAGACGATTTCCTTTGGCATCAAACCATAATGAAGAAGGTCCCGGCAATATCCTGATCCCATGATTGGGCCAGATGGGGTTCCAGTTTTGTAAACCTTCCGTATAATGCCACATTCTGTCGCGATTGATGATATTAGCTCCTGCATTTTCAGCAATACCAATCATTTTACCGTCTACATAGGCAGGAACTCCACAAACCATATTTTCCGGAGGGGTTCCCAATCTTTCGGGCCAATTTTTTCTTACCAGCTCATGATTAGCACCAATTCCTCCTGAAGCAATGATAATATGAGGTGCCGCATATTCAAATTGTGAGATAATATTTCTGTTGGTTGCAACCCCTCTTTGCTGGTTGTCATTTTCCAGAATATCACCTTTCACGCCTTTTACTTTTCCGTTTTCTACAATTAGTTCTGTAACTCTATGGCGAAACTTCATTTGAAGTAATCCTTTTTCTTTGGCCTGATAGGCTTTTTCTACGAATGGCTTTACCACACCCGTTCCGGTTCCCCAGCTTACATGAAAACGTGGAACAGAATTTCCGTGTCCATTGGCAGATCCGTCACCACGTTCTGCCCAGCCTACCATAAACATCAGCTTTATTCCCAGCTTAGAAATATACTCATATTTTTCACCTGCTGCGAATTTCAGATAAGCTTCTGCCCATTTGCGGGGCCAGTAATCTTCTTCACGGTCAAAACCTGCTGTACCTTTCCAGTCCTGTAGAGCCAGTTCATAAGAATCTTTAATTCCCACTCTTCGCTGTTGGGGAGAATTAATAAGAAAAAGTCCGCCAAAAGACCAGAAAGCCTGTCCGCCAATATTCTGCTCGGTTTCCTGATCCAGTAACAGCACTTTTTTCCCGGCATTGGTGATTTCCATGGCAGCAGTAAGCCCTGCTAATCCGGTTCCTATGATAATGGCATCAGGTTGGAATGTTTCTTCCATGATAAAGGTCTTTTTTAATTCACAATACTTTATATAAATGTATAAATTATTTGTGCTTCAATAAGTGAAATACTTTCAAAAATCACAATAAATTATGATGATAGTCATAAGATCATAAGCATTCTGAGTCATTTTTAGTCTAAGGCCTCCCATTCAACACTTGCTCCAAGATCTTCCAATTGCTTACGGTCGTATTCCAGCCATTTAGAGTATCCTGTTCTGAACAATATTTTGGTTTCTTTGCTGAGTTCAAGAGCTTCTGTTCCGGAGAGCCCGAATTCTTTTTTCAGCAATGCAATGACCTTCATTTTATTGGGTCCAATATCCGTAATGTATAAATTGACTTCAGGGCCTATCGACTCATAAGTTTCTATCTGTTCCGGATTACCTTCTTCTTCATCTTTAATATTCTCGTAGACTTCTTTCCATAAAGGATTTTCCAAATCTATATTTTCATCAAAGTAATGTATTAACCCTGCTTTATCAAATCTTAAACTTTGGATCTCGTGCAGTATTTTCTGGAATGTGCATAAACTTTCTGCTACTTTTAATGGCTCCCATTTTCCTTGTCCGTGATAGGCAAAATAAACAGGAAAATTATGTTCAGCTTCATTCAGATCAATAAAAAAAGGATCTGCAAAATAATTGGAAGCCAAAACAATCCAATCTGCTTTAAATGATCCCGGAGTAATATCTGTAAGGATTGTATTCTCTACTGAATTATAATGATATCCATCCTGAAAATAATAAATATATTCTGCAGGGGCATAATTTTCCGGTAAAGCGAGTCCTTCAATACGGACAGGTTCTTTCAAAAACTCTATAATGGCTGGAAATGAAGATATTTTTTCATTCCACAAGATATTTTCTTTTTCTCTTTTCTCAATTTCGAAAGGTGAAATTATCTTTCTTTCTCTTTCAAAAGGGAATTTCCTTTGCATCCAATGTACTAAGTCACGATCTAAAATCTCTAAATCTTCTTTCTGCAATACACCATATGAACTCAGATATACTTTTGTTTCCTTATTATTTTTTGAAATAACAGCAACCTGTCCACCTGAATCATCTGCCACAGGGATATATTCCGGAAGAAATTTTTCAAACTCATGAGTATCATAACGTTCCTGAATTTCTTCTTCAGTACGGAATACACGTACTCCATCATAAACAATCTCTTTTTTATGTTTTTTGATAAAAGTCTTTATAAAATCTGACCAATGGTCCGGAAGGTTAATTTTCATAGAATAAATATTTAAATTGAACCATTAATGCGAATTAAGAAGATAAGAATATTAAGAGTAAGCTTCATTTTAAATACAACGCTGAAAGAATCATTTGATATCTTAACTTTCCCTCGTAACTTCAATATTTTTAATGATTTAGAAACAGTTTAAACTACGTGAACCATAGCTAAGCACGAAGATGATTCATTTTTCACCACTAAAATACAAAAACTGGATTCAATTGAAGTTCTATCTTTGTTAAAAATCTTATTACAATGGAAGAGTCTAAACCTTATCCGGTATTTGCAATCTCTAAAGACGGAACCCGCCATGAAATGGATGCAACATCCATTATCATACAGCTTGAAGAAGAGGAAATTGAAATATCATTAATACCACCACATCCTGTTTTTCAGGGAAAGCTCACATTAGCAACAGGTTCTGCTATTCAAGGGCGGGAACAGGAGAGAGGTGCAGGGACTCAACTGATTATTGAACCCGGCGCTGCCAATGTAGTACATATTACTCCTAAAAAGAATAAAACACTGTCATAAATACTGAAGAATACTTTTATACATTTTTAAACTTAAGCAAATCGTTTATATTTGTGAAAAATAGAAGTATGAAGTATTTGTTTATCATGGTTTGCTTTGTCTGTTCAATTTTCAGCCAGGCTCAGCAAACACAGGATCCCTGGAAAGAGAGCCAGCTGATGGATCCGGCATTATTAGCCTCAAGGATTGTAAAACACAAAACAAAAGATTTATTGATTATTTCAGTAGGTCCTGAAGCCATTATCAAAGGTTCTGTAGATATTGGACCAACTCATGAACCTGAAAATCTGGAAAAATTAAGAAATTATCTTAAAGATATTCCTAAAAATAAGGAAATTGTCATCTATTGCGGATGCTGTCCTTTTGTAAAATGCCCTAATATTCGTCCTGCATTTAATTTATTGATGGAAATGGGTTTTAAAAATGCCAAGCTTTTAAATCTTCCTAAAAATATAAAAACAGATTGGCTGGATAAGGATTATCCAACAAATGATTAATATGAAAACGAGTTATACCTTATTATTTTTAATTCTATTCTCAGGATTCACATTCGCTCAAAACAAAATTGAAGTAGGAAAGAAGGCTCCGGAAATTACAATGTCTAAAACGGATGGAACGTCATTTTCTCTTTCAAGCTTAAAAGGGAAAATGGTTCTTATTGACTTTTGGGCTACCTGGTGTGCGCCTTGTGTAGAGGAACAGCCTGAATTGAAAAAATTGTATGATACCTATTCAGAGCAGGTGAAAGCTAATAAGTTTGAAATTCTGGGTGTTTCTTTGGATAAGAACAAAGAAAGCTGGCAGAAAGCTATAGAGCGGTTTGCTATCAACTGGATACAGGTAAGTGATTTAAAATTCTGGAAAAGCCCTGTGGCAAAAGCCTATGAGATTGATGAACTTCCTTTTAATGTTATTATTGATGGCGAAGGAACCATTATTGCCAAAAACCTTCATGAAAAAGAACTTGAGGAGTTTTTGAAGAAAAGTTTCAGTCAAAACTAAAATCGAAAACAATAACGATACAAAAAGAGTGGCCCGGACGGCCACTCTTTTTTTTGTGTCTTAGAATCGGAGCTGAATACCAATTATTAATCATCAATCGGAAAACTATAGAGGGAAATTCATTCCTGATTGATACATATTTTTTCAGTCAAGTTTTATTAATTTCTAAAATTAATGCCGTAAAAATAAGGATTAAATTCATAAAAATCACAAATAAGGGAATAATTTAAATGTTAAATTTTGTATTTATTTAAGTAATAATTAGTTAATACAAATATCTGATCAATAATTGAAAATTTCATTGACCATTTCTCAGAACTAAGACATAAAATAATAATTAGCAAAAAGTCAATTATTTTCAATGTATACAAAAAATAAAACACATTTACATTAAAAATATTCAATAATAAAGATGTTATTTCAGGAAACCTTATTTTTTGCAGTTCCAATAAGCGATATAAAGTAGCCAATGATGAGAAAGGCCATGACTTTAAGATCATCCAGGATGGTAAACAAAATATGATCTGGTCATTATTAGATCTTAATATTCTCCCGGAGGCTGATAACTATTGATTGGGATATTTTCATATACATTTAAGAGTCATTAATATACATCAGAATACGATAAGCAGTTCTGATGTATATTTTTGATGCTATGAAAAAGAACTTCTACCTCAGATGTGCATTATCAGTCATCTTGCTTATGCATAGCGTCATCTCAATTTTTAGTGGAGATGTCAACAGTTTTGGGACCAACTATTTGGATACCATAGGATTTTCTCCAATAGGGCTATATCTTGCCTGGATGGTAAAACTAACCCATCTTATTTCTGCTTTTCTCCTTTGGATAGACCGGTATCTAAAACTTGTTGCCCTCTGTAACATCCCGATCTTTATTCTGGGAATTTATTATATTCATTGGGGAAACGGATGGTTTGTTGTGGGTGGTGGAACCAATGGTATTGAATTTAATGTTCTATTGATATTCAGTTTTATCAATCTCATGTTTCCTGAAATCATCTTAAAAAAGAAAACAGGAAGTCGTTTATAGATCCATGGCTGACATTGGTAGACTTTATATTTTTATATTTGACTGAATCTTATTATTTTATATTTTTAAATGACAGCAAGGTTGAAACCAGATCATAAATCTAAGCTACACATTCATCTGCTTTTTTGGATATTGTATTATATGCTGGAAGTTTATCTTGACTTTTACTGGTCCAGATATCAGTTTCCTGACTTCAAATGGCAGCTACGGCTTCAGAACAGTCTTCTTCTGGAGCTGGGATATTTAATGGTGAAAATTCCTCTTGCTTATTCATTGTTATATGTTTATGAAAGGGTTCACCTTAATAAGGCTCTTAAATATCTTCTCAGTATTCTGATTTTCATACTGGCTGTCTTAGCGCATCGGTTTTTCACCCATTATGTAATTTATTCTCATATTTATGGAATTACGGAGACTTTAGATGGTAAGCAGCCTTCCGGATTTATCAATGGGCTAGTTGCTTTCAATTCATTTATGGATCTTATTTTTATGGTAGGATTGGTTTTCGGGGTAGAAATTACCCGGCAGAAAAATGTACTGAAAGAACAAATCTCTCAGCTCAAATCTGAAAAACTGGATCAGGAACTTACGATGTTAAAAGCCCAGATCAACCCGCATTTTCTGTTTAATACTTTGAATAATATCTATGGAATGGCTCTTAAAAAGGCAGATGAAACTCCTGATGTGATACTCCAGCTTTCCAAAATCATGCGGTATAACATTTATGAAGCTGCGGAGAAAAATATCTCCATAGAAAAGGACCTTGAAAATATTAAGGATTTTATACAGATCCAGAGAATCAGGCATCATCACCTCAATGTCCGTTTCCAGGAAAATATTGATAATCCCTCTCAGGAAATTTCACCGCTTATTCTGATTCAGTTTGTTGAAAATGCTTTTAAACATGGTGTTTCAGAAAGTCTGGGAGACGCTTTCATCATTATTGATATTGAGCTGAAAAACGGAATTCTTTCCTATTATATTGAAAATTCAAAAGAAGAAAGACCTCATCAGCATTCCACCAAAATAGGACTGAGAAATATCCGCCGCCAGCTTGAACTGCTTTATCCCAAACACAGCCTGAATGTAGAGGATAAAACTGACCGGTATATTGTACAACTCAAAATTGATTTCCATGATACATCCAGCCTCTAAAAAATACAACTGCATTATTGTAGAAGATGAACCCATTGCCGCAGAAATCCTGGAAACATTTATTTCCAGAGATCCGGAGCTGAATCTTATAGGAAAGTGTTCTGATGCAGTATATGCAAGCAACCTTTTGAGTATTCATGAGATAGATCTGATGTTTTTGGACCTTCATCTTCCGGTGGTGAAGGGCTTTGATTTTTTAAAGAAACTAAAAAATCCACCGTTTGTAATTGTTACCACCGCTTATCATCAATATGCCATAGAAGGATATGAACTGGATATTGCAGATTATTTACTGAAACCGATTCCTTATGAACGTTTTGCTACCGCTGTTGGCAAATTTAAATATTTAATGGAAGCGGAAGATGCTTTACTGGAATTGGCTGAACGCGATCATATTTTCATCAATAGCGGCAAAAAACAGATCAAAATTATTCTTCAGGACATTTTTTATATCGAAAGTTTAAGAGAATACATTCATATTCATACCAAAACGGAAACCTTCACTTTTAAAATACCTATCAGCAAAATAGAACAGAGCCTGAATCCCAATATATTCACCCGGATCCATAAATCTTATATTATTTCAAAGCCTAAAATAGAGGTTAAATCTGCTACTGTTGTGCAGATAAAAGGAAAGAAGCTGCCTATTGGGAGAACCTATAAACCATTTATTGAGCTGTAGTATTATAACCGCCGGCAAAAATTTACAGAATTTTTGCCACTCATTACTCATTACTCATTACTCATTACTCATATTTTAGTAGACCGCATCCCGCCATTCATATATAGCTTTCATTATATTCTTCACCAATTATTGAATTTTGATTAAACAATAAACAAAATCAATAATTATGAAATACAAGTTGAAGCTTTTAAGTGCAGGTGTCGCTTTTTTTATCGGAAGCGAAACCTATTTTAGTCAGGGAAAGCAGGATACTCTTACCACAAAGAATATTGAGGGGATTGTTGTCACCGCTTTAGGGATTAAAAGAGAAAAAAGATCTTTAGGTTATTCCACACAGGAGGTAAAAGGAGAAGATATCAACAAAAATCCTACGACTAACTTTTTGAATAATTTATCCGGAAAGGTAGCAGGGCTTGAGATCAGGCAGTCTACCAACTTTGGAGGTTCCATAGATGCTGTTTCCAGGGGGTATAAATCAATTTTAGGCGATAACCAGGCTCTTTTTGTAGTGGATGGAGTTCCTATTATCAACAGGAATATCAATTCTACGGTTCAGCAGAACGGATTCGGGGGGTATGATTACGGAAGTCCTGTTTCAGATATCAATCCCAATGACATTGAAACTGTAAATGTATTAAAAGGAGCCGCAGCAACCGCTTTATATGGGTCTAGGGCTCAAAACGGTGCGATTATCATTACCACAAAGAAAGGTAAGAAAAATACACAGGGTATAGGCCTGGAATATAGTGGAAGTATTACTGTCTCTACCGTTGATAAATCTACCTTCCCGGAATACCAGACCCAATATGGACAGGGATATCTGGGAAATCTTTTCCCGGAATACCAGAATGCTCCCGTTGCCTTTTTCTGGCATGATGCTTCATACGGGGCACCCTATGATCCGAATCTGATGGTATGGCAGTATGATGCTTTCATTCCCGGTTCCCAGAATTTTGGAAAGAAAACACCATGGGTAATGGCTAAAAACGGACCGATCACTTTTTTTGAAAAAGCGATTAATCAAACCAATAATATTGCTTTGAGTGGTGGAAATGATAAAGCAAATTTCCGGTTGAGCTATTCCAATACCAACGCCACGGACATTATGCCTAATTCTTCTTTAATGAAAAACAATTTTGGCGGAAATGCATCCTATAAGATTACAGATAAGCTTACAGCCACTATTTTCGCTAACTATATTACACAGAGAACCAAAGGACGAAACTCAACAGGATATACCGATAATATTATGACCGGATTCCGCCAGTGGTGGGCTACCAATGTAGATATTCAATATCAGAAATACCTTTATGATACCTACAAAAAAAACTATACATGGAATATCTTAGGACCGGATACTCTTTTTCCTTCCTATTGGGATAACCCCTATTTCTCCAGGCATGAAAATTACCAGAACGACAGAAGGGATCGTTTTGCAGGAAACTTCAGTCTGAGCTATGATGTTTCAAAAAGCATCAATATCCTTGGAAGAGTAGGTATTGACGGCTATACAATGATTACTGAGGAAAGAAAGGCCATAGGTTCTATACCAGCCTTCTTCAGTTTTAATATTATAGAACAGCCTTCTGGTTATGCAGTGACCAATCTCCGTTTTACAGAAACCAATTACGATCTGATTGCCACTTATAAAAAGAATATTACGGAAGATCTAAATCTGCAGGCGTTACTGGGTGGTAATGTCAATGTTCAGTCAAACTATTCCAATGCGCAGACAACAACCGGAGGATTATATATTCCGGGGCTTTATACGATTTCCAATTCGGTTGCTACTCCAGCCAAGCCTATTACAACAGATAATACCAAATATATTTACGGAGCTTTTGTTCAGGCTTCTTTAGGATATAAAAACACCTATTATCTGGAAGGAACCTTCAGAAGAGATCAGTCTACGGCCCTGCCCAAAGCAAAACAGGTATATTATTATCCTTCGGTTTCTGCCAGTGTAGTATTCTCCAATCTACTGAAACAACAATGGTTAAGTTTCGGAAAGATAAGAGTAGCTTATGCGGAGGTAGGTTCGGATACCAATGCAGATCAATTAAGAAACAGGTATATTCCACAGGCCTCTTTGGAAAATAATCCAGTTTATTCCTACAACACCTCTTTAAGAAATCCAGACCTCTTTCCGCAGAAACTGAAGAATTTTGAAATAGGAACCAATATGCAGTTTTTTAAGAACAGGGTAGGCTTAGACCTTTCATGGTTCAGAAATATTGCCTTTAATCAGATATTGCCACTTCCTATTTCCCTGGCAACGGGCTCAATCTCAAAAATCCAGAATACAGGAGAGCTTACTACAAAAGGAGTGGAACTTACTTTAAATGTAACGCCATTGAAATCGCAACATTTTACGTGGGATATGGCCATTAACTGGTCTAACCCAAAAACTAAAGTAACGGCCCTTCGGGAAGGTATAGAAAATATTACTCTGGGTTCGTTACAAGGCGGTATCACCATTAATGCTCCTCTCAATGAAGAATATGGAAGCATTTGGGGAGCTGACTTCGTTTATGATCCCAATGGAAATAAAATTGTAGGGAGCAATGGTGCTTACCTGCATACGGATGACAGCAATCATAATCTTGGAAGCTTTCAGTCTGATTTTGTGGCAGGCCTGAATAATTCTTTTACCTATAAAAATTTTAACCTAAGTTTTCAGATCGATTGGAAAAAAGGAGGAAAAGTATTCTCCCTGGATCAGTACTACGGTTACGGAACAGGTCTTTATCCTGATTCTGTAGGGGTTAATGACCTTGGCAATCCTATAAGAAACCCATTGGAAAACGGAGGCGGTGTTATTTTGCCGGGGGTAATGCAGGACCCTAATAATCCTGGGCATTATATTCCCAATACGATTCGTTTAGACCGTTCAATGTCCAGCCAGACTTTGGAAACCGATCCTCCTGTGGCTGCTTTTGTTTATGATGCAAGCTTCATTAAGCTCCGTCAGGTATCTGTTTCTTATACTTTCAACAATCAGTTCCTGAAAAAGGCAGGAATTCAGAACCTCACACTGGGACTGATAGGAAGTAACGTATGGATTATTCATAAAAATCTTCCCTATGCAGATCCTGAATCCGGACTGTCATCAGGAAGTATACAGGGATACCAATCCGGGGTAATGCCTGCTACAAAAAACTTTGCCTTCAATCTGAAAGTTAATTTTTAAACCCTATTACCATGAAAAATATTATCATAAGCTCTCTTTTATTACTGATATTTACCAACTGTACATCGGATGATGTGAACGATGATCCGCATGTAGCTTACAATATGTCTCCTGAACCTCTTCTTACGTATGCGGAAAAGGAACTGAGCGACTATATGACCACGCCAAGCGTTAATGAAAACAATTTCCGGCTTACCATGCAATACTGGCAGGAGGTAACCTACGTAAGTGAAAGCAATTATAATTTTACGGCAAGAAATGTCTCTAATAATGTATGGTCCGATAATTATGTGAATGTCCTTAATAATTTAAACAAGGCTAAAGAACTTATAGAACAATTTCAGCCTCCAGCATCAGAATTGAATGGCTGGCCTGCTAAGAAGCAAAATCAATTGGCAATTATTGATATTCTTTCAGTATATGCATTTCAGACTATGGTGGACACATTCGGTGATGTTCCATACAGCCAGGCCCTTAACTATGAAAAGTATCCTCTTCCCATATACGACGATGATGCACAGGTTTATGAAAGACTAATTACCCGGCTGAAAACTGATATCAATTTGTTGAAAGAAGGGGAAGGAACATTTGGTTCCGGAGATATCTTTTATAGAGGAGAGGTAGGAAAATGGAAAAAATTTGGAAATTCACTGCTTTTAAAATTAGGAATTGCTCTGTCAGACGTTAATCCCTCATTGGCTCAATCTACTATAAGCACAGCTATTTCCGGTGGAGTTATTACAAACGAAACGGATAATGCAAACTTCAGATACCAGGAAGAGACACCCAATTTTAATCCATTGTTTGAAAACATTGCCAATAGTGGAAGAAACGATTTTTTTGGAGGAAAACCTTTTATAGACTTCCTTAATGCAACATCTGATCCCAGAAGAGCTCAATATTTTAAGGATGTACATGGTGAATATATCGGGCAGGTCATTGGGTTACCAGGGATCTTCTCCAATTTTTCGGC
>NZ_MAYF01000291.1 GCF_001684955.1 Chryseobacterium contaminans
GGGGTGGAAGGCGACTTCTTCTTCTTCGTATCCTTCCCCTTGCCGTTCTTCTTGCCCTGTAAAGCGCAAGTAAGTGTCGAGCGAGAGATCTGCACGGTCACCAGTAAATGGGTTACTCACCGTGTTCTTGCCCTTGCTCTTGGCAAGAGACGCCTTGACAAGCTTGTCGACCTGCTTCTGGAGCGAGTCGGCATCTTCCATCTCAACGTCTTCATCCACCGCCTTCTGCATCACTTCTTTCTTCGCCTTGGATTTCTCCTGAGCTACACGATGACGCTCTTCGACAATTGAGCGGACGCGGTATGCGTAAATGACGATGTCATCACACATCTCGCGGCACAATATGCCGATGGCGGGGTCCTCTTCATACTTATCAAGGTTGAGATGGACGGTGCCATTCTCATCGATGACCTCTTTGAACTTGGGAAG
>NZ_MAYF01000292.1 GCF_001684955.1 Chryseobacterium contaminans
TTTATTCCCGCTGATCGCTACACTTACTGACTGTCCTCTTTGCCGGCTTGTCTGCTGGTCTTCATAATCTCATCCATGTATCCCTGAGTCCTGACATCCACACTTTGTCTGCATACGGATGTTCCAGACATCCATGTATGGATGTCCGGAATGTCTGGCTACGGATGTCTGGATATCCGGACTCCGGATATCCGGACAAGGAGATATTCAAAGTATTTTCTTTACTGTTTTCTGCAATCACTCGACGAGGATATGCAGAACAACATCGCGGAGTCGATGGTGCAAATGAGTATGTAATTACTTATGGCATTTCCGGCATGTTTCCCTTGAGGATGTTGAGAAGATGACTGAGAACTTACCTTACGGAATTGCTACGTACTCCCAATGGTTGAATGGCGAGGTTTCGGCTGAAGTTTTGTCAGAGGTCTT
>NZ_MAYF01000293.1 GCF_001684955.1 Chryseobacterium contaminans
ACTTCATTTTTTTATCCTTATATTGCCATAGGTTTTTATTATATCGTGGCTCTCATATGGCTGATTCCGGACAGAAGAATCGAAAAATCATTAAAAGAAAATTAATATGGAAACACACGAATATCCCAACGGCGACATCACTGTCATCTGGCAGCCCCAAAAGTGTATCCACTCGGCTGTATGCGTAAAATTGCTTCCAAAAGTCTACAATCCTAAAGAAAGACCCTGGATAAAAGCGGAAAACGCAAGCCCGGAAGAACTTAGAAAACAGATAGACCAATGCCCCTCCGGTGCATTAAGTTATAAATTCAACACTGGAAAATAATGGCGGTAACAGTAAAAGCAAGTTTAGGAAAAACAAAATATTATACAGAAGTAACAGCCGGCGAAAATCAGATCATTACTGATGAGCCGATTGATAAAGGCGGA
>NZ_MAYF01000294.1 GCF_001684955.1 Chryseobacterium contaminans
GCCTCTGAAAGCCTAGGCATCCGCCATACGCCCTTAACGATTTCTTTCCTATTTTTGGTTACTCAAGCGCTTTATGCGCTCGGTTTTCTCTTTGTGATGTCTTTACCGTTAATGTCAATGATCTTAAATCTATTTCAAGTTTAATTCGCAAATATTGTTTTTGGCTCTATTTGCTTTTTTAAAATTAAACCTTCCACTCTGTGGAGAATAAGGGAGTCGAACCCTTGACCTCCTGCGTGCAAGGCAGGCGCTCTAGCCAGCTGAGCTAATTCCCCGCTAGTAGACTTCAGATTTCAGATCCTAGATCTCAGACTTAAATGTCTGATGTCTTATATCTGATCTCTTCCCGTCTTTTTCAATTAGTAGTCTCGGGCAGGCTCGAACTGCCGACCTCTACATTATCAGTGTAGCGCTCTAACC
>NZ_MAYF01000295.1 GCF_001684955.1 Chryseobacterium contaminans
CTCCATTGTATGTTTGTCTGACTCACTCAAAGTTTTAACGCTTTAGTTTTTCCTTACTTGGTTGTTATATTGTATGTCAATGATCTTTATATCTTCCGCTTTTTAACGAAGCAATCTCTCTGTCAGTACCGCTCCATATTTGCGAGTGCAAAAGTAAAACTTTATTTTGTAATGACCAAATGTTTTTGAAAATAATTTTAAAGTTTTTTTAAGTAACCTTAACCCTTTCCAAAACCTCAATCTATCTACTTCTGCGCCCCGAATTATTCGGACTGCAAAGATAGAAACTTTATTTTAACTTACAACCTTTTTATTAAAAAAATTAAAAGTTTTTTTCGTCTTTATCTTTTGAAGTATTATAATGTTCCTGCTTATCTAAAAGCTCTTCTGCG
>NZ_MAYF01000296.1 GCF_001684955.1 Chryseobacterium contaminans
ATCTGAAGTCTACTAGCGGGGAATTAGCTCAGCTGGCTAGAGCGCCTGCCTTGCACGCAGGAGGTCAAGGGTTCGACTCCCTTATTCTCCACAGTTTTGGAAGCTTGATTTAAAAGTTACGGATGGAGCCAAAAACAACATCTGTTCATTAAGCAGAAAAGAAGAAATTAAGATCATTGACATTAACGGTAAAGACATCACAAAGAGAAAACCGAGCGCATAAAGCGCTTGAGTAACCAAAAATAGGAAAGAAATCGTTAAGGGCGTATGGCGGATGCCTAGGCTTTCAGAGGC
>NZ_MAYF01000297.1 GCF_001684955.1 Chryseobacterium contaminans
CTGTGGAGAATAAGGGAGTCGAACCCTTGACCTCCTGCGTGCAAGGCAGGCGCTCTAGCCAGCTGAGCTAATTCCCCGCTAGTAGACTTCAGATCTCAGATCCTAGATCTCAGACTTAAATGTCTGATGTCTTATATCTGATCTCTTCCCGTCTTTTTCAATTAGTAGTCTCGGGCAGGCTCGAACTGCCGACCTCTACATTATCAGTGTAGCGCTCTAACC